>CBFHPA010000027.1:0-32305 GCA_965657565.1 Oceaniferula sp. | reverse complement strand
CTACCATTATCCGCCTTATACTCCTCCAGAGCGCTCTCAATGCTCGCAATCAACACCTCAGTCCTCGAATACTTCATCTTTTCGTCATAATAGCGAATACCACTGAAGCTAAGGCCAGCCAGTATGGCAATGATCGCCGTCGCCAGGACAATCTCAATCAATGTGAAACCAGCTTTGCTTGCATATTGATGGTTTTGCTTCGTCTTCATCATGACTAGTTGGTAATGAGTTACTTATTAATATACCTTCATCGGTGATGGTACACAATGAGAGTTTTAGTTTTTTTAGCCCGCGCTATTCGCTATCCGTAAATACGCTTTGGTTAACCATCGACACTCTGCATCATCTTGATCAGAGGAAGGAAAATGGCCATCACGATAGCACCCACGATAGCTGCCAAGAAGACAATCATAATGGGCTCGATCACAGCCGTCAGTGCAGAAACGGCGGCATCTACTTCATCATCATAGACGTTTGCGACCTTGAGCAGCATCTCAGGCAATTGACCCGTCTCTTCACCAACATCGACCATGCTGATTACCATCGCTGGGAAAATCCCACACGCTTGCATCGGAGCCACAATAGGCTCTCCCTCTTTGACACCGTCATGCACGGCCTCAATCGCCTTAGCGATCACCACATTGCCTGCTGTATCTCGGGTAATCGTCAATGCTTGCAAGATAGGCACACCTGAGGTGACCAAGGTTCCCATCGTTCTTGTAAAGCGAGATATGGAGCTTTTGCTCGTCAGATCACCTAGGACGGGCAATTTCATCTTCATTGTATCAACCGCATAGCGACCCTTCTTGGTATTTCCCCATGCCTTGAAAATCATCATAAATATTCCGAATACTACAAACAACCAGACTGCATTAGGCAGCACATAAGGCCGAGCTAGCATATTCTCTGAAGCGCCAAAAACGATTTCAGAAATAAGTGGCAACTCACCAACATCCGCCATCATCTCCTTGAATTTAGGCACCACTACCAGTAAGAGGAAAATCAAAATGCCAACTGCGATGAATAAGACGATTGATGGGTAAACCATGGCGGTCGTGAGCTTACTCTTCAACTTCGCTGCTTTTTCCGCGTATTCTGCAAGTCGCACCAAAACAACCTCCATCACACCACCAAGTTCCCCGGCCTTCACCATGTTTACGAAGAGCTTGTTGAAAATCTGTGGGTGCTGGGCAAGACTCTCTGAAAATGTCGCTCCCGATTGAACCGAATCTGAGAGAGCCGCAATAGTCGCCTTCATCACAGGATCAGGCTCCTGTTTCTCGAGGGTATTAAGGCCACGCAAAAGAGGAAGACCAGCCTCAATCAATGTCGCGAGTTGGCGCGTAAAGATCATCAACACCTCAGCCTTTACTTTGCCACCCGCTTTCGCTTTGACCTTCTTTTTGCCCCGTGCTTTACCTCTACCTCCCTCGGCGAGGCTTCCTTTTCCTTCTTGAACAACTTGCGTCGGATACAACCCTTGAGATCTCAGCTGCTGAATAGCATCGGATTCGCTGGTTGCCTGAACACTGCCGGTAGTTTGCTCACCTTTAGAATCGAGAGCTAGATAGAGAAAATTGGCCATGATTGTTGTGCTGCATTAAGAGACTTTGGCAACTCTGCATGATACGAATCCATTTGGAAATACTAAAATTCGTTCAGTTTCACATCCCAAAGATTTATCTCTGGTAAGCGGCAGTATGAAAATAAGCTACCCGACCAGCACATAACATATTCGATTAAGTATACTTGAGGACTTCTTCAATCGTGGTATTGCCCTCGTATATGTTGCGTAAGCCGTCTTCGCGTAAGGTATTCATGCCCAATTCAATCGCTTTTTGCTTAATCACAACCGTGGGAGCACGGTCGGTGACGAGCTCTCGGATGGGATCTGACATATCCAGTAACTCAAAGAGCCCTCGCCGCCCTTTGTAGCCTGTTTGGTCGCACACATCACAACCTCGACCGGTATAAAATTCCTTATCACCCAGTTCGTGCGAAGAAACACCAAGCTGATTCAACAAAGCTTCATTGGGCTCGTATGATGCACGGCAATCTTTACAAATAGTACGGAGCAATCGCTGGGCCAATATCCCCTCGAGTGACGCTGCCACCAAAAATGGTTCAGTCCCCATATCAATCAAGCGTGTTACCGCACCTGGTGCGTCATTAGTGTGTAGAGTGCTCAAAACAAGGTGCCCTGTGAGTGAGGCTTGAATCGCAATCTGTGCGGTATCCACATCACGAATTTCCCCTACTAAAATACGGTCAGGGTCTTGTCGAAGAAACGCTCGTAATATACTCGAAAATGTTAAACCAATCGATTCATAGACGGGAACCTGCACGATACCATCTACATCATATTCGACTGGGTCTTCCGCGGTCAGCAACTTCGAATCGATTGTATTAATCTCTTTTAGTGCCGCATAGAGGGTCGTCGTTTTACCGGCGCCTGTAGGACCCGTGCACACAAAAATACCGTTTGGTTTACGTACCGTCTTATTGATGTAATCAAAAATAGCAGAGGGCATCCCAAGCATATCTAAGCTTAAGTTGATGTTGCTACGATCTAGCACGCGCAGGACAATACTCTCACCATGCTGAGTAGGAAGTGACGAGACACGCATGTCCACTTGCTTGTCACCAACATGTTTGACAATTCGGCCGTCCTGCGGAATTCGCTTTTCAGCAATATTCATGTTAGACATGACCTTGAGGCGAGAAATGATCGGCAACGCAAGGTGAGGTGGCGGTGGTGCCATTTCATAAAGTGCTCCGTCTATTCGGTAACGAATCTTAAAGTCTTGTTCAAACGGCTCAAAATGAATATCCGATGCCCCCTCGTTGATGGCCTGATAAAGCACGAGATCAACGTAACGAATAATAGGTGCTGAGTTCGCCTCTGCCTCGGCATTCTGTCCCCCGCCTTCACTTGCGTCGTCTGCACCAGCTTGCAGCTGATTCAATATCTCATCGAGCGCCTGCCCTTCTCCTCCGTAAGCTTCATTGATCTTCTTCTCAACGATGTGACTTGGAGCGACGGCAAGAATGATTTCTTTACCCAGAGCAAAGCGTAAATCCTCTAGCACCTGCGGGTTCAGTGGATCAACCAGGCAAACAGTCAAACCACCACTGTCGATGTTCACAGGAAATGCACCATGTAAACGTGCCATACCACCGGGAATGATCGCCAAAAGCTCGGGAGGCGCATTAAAATGGGCAAGGTCATTAATAATGCCAACACCCAGTTCATTTGCGATGATAGGCCAAACATCCTCTTCTTTCTGAATCACCTCGTAGTCCGTCAAGATCTCTGGGACATCCTTGCCACTATTTTCGACCTCCATCAGGATATCGTCAGCAAGGTACTGGTCTACCATGCCTCGGTTCATAAAGATGTCGATAAGTTGTGAGTGGTCCATGGTAGATGGTTCGTGTTTTGGAGTAATTCGCTGCGAGTTTCTTGTCTAAGGCTCAGCGAGCTCTACGGGGTGTTGAGAATGCTATAATTATTTAATCGCTATCGGATGATGTTACTCGGAGAATTTCCTCTGGCGCTGTGATACCGGCTAATACCTTGCGAATGCCATCTTCACGAAGTGTACGCATACCCAATTCACGTGCCCTACGCCTGAGCTGCGGTGAGGTGAGGTCTTCATTAATGAGATGTCGAACCTCGTCATCAATTTTGAATAATTCAAAAATGCCCATGCGGCCACGATAGCCCAAATTTCGGCACATTTCACAACCCTTAGGTCCCATGATATTGCTCTCTGCCACTTGGCGCACATCGAGATTCAGGGTCCTCATGTCACGCTCAGTTAAGCTGGCTGGTAATTTACAGTTAGGGCAAAGCTTGCGAACGAGTCGCTGCGCAATGATCGCTCGTACGGCTGAGGCAATTAAAAATCGCTTCACCCCTATATCAACCAAACGCGCTACAGCACCTGGCGCATCGTTAGTGTGTAGAGTGGAAAACACAAGGTGGCCTGTCAGCGCAGCCTGTATGGCAATACCTGCTGTTTCCTCATCACGGATCTCACCCAACATGATTACATTGGGTGCCTGCCTCATCATCGCCCGAAGTGCAGCGGCAAAGGTCATGCCGATATCGGTCTTCACCATCACTTGGTTGATACCGGGAAGCTCGTATTCTACCGGGTCTTCAACGGTGATGATTTTGCGGTCCGGCTTGTTTATCGTATTCAAACAACCATACAGCGTGGTTGTCTTACCTGATCCGGTTGGGCCAGTGACAAGAATGATGCCATCAGGCATGCGAATAAGCTCATTAATCTCGTCTTGATCATCAGAGAAAAATCCGAGCTCGGGCAGCCCAAGCATAAGCGCGCTTTTGTCGAGAATACGCATGACGATGCTTTCACCATGGTTACTGGGCACCGATGATACTCGAAGATCAACTTCCTTACCCGCCACACGTATTTGAATACGCCCATCCTGCGGCAAGCGTTTCTCCGCAATACTCATGGTGCCACTCATAACTTTGATGCGGGCAACAATAGCAGGGTGAAGCTTTTTAGGGTGGTTGTCTGCTTCAATTAATTTGCCATCTATTCGATAACGAAAACGCAGGGTGGTTTCCATTGGCTCTATATGGATGTCACTCGCACCGAGCTTAAATGCCTCGAGTAGCATTGTTGATACTAGTCTGATAATGGGGGCATCGTCCTCGGATGCCTCCTCAGCCCCATCTTGAGTCACTACGGTAAATTCTGACTCTGCCTCCTCCTCAAGGACTTCACCCCCATAGTTCTGTCGAATGGTTAAATCAATCGAGGAAGCTGTCGCACAAACAGGATTGATTTCACGTTTAATGATGTGAGGCAGCCCGTCTAGCACTTCAAAATCAAGAGGGTCCGCAACCGCAACCGTGAGCGTAGCTCCGTCATCGAAGACAGGTACTGCACGAAACCTTCTTGCGATATCATCGGGTATTTGCTCAAAGACATCAGGCGCGATAGGCGTATGCTCAAGATCGATGAAATGCATACTAGCACTCTGAGCTGAAACACGGGCCACTTGCTCCTCCGTGAGGCGCTGACTTGTAATAAAGCGCTCAACAATACTCTCTCTGTCTTCCAGCTTGCTTTTTACACCCTCAATTTCTTCATTGGTTACCAAACCAGCCTCAGTAAGTAGCTCGAGGAGATAGTCTTCGTTGGAGTACACAGTGCGTCGTAGCGTTGAGGATCAAATAAAAGTAGCAGCAGTAAGGGTGTTCACGACAAGCTACACGAGAAATAACTTGTATATTCTCTTAGCTATGACCTCTCGCGTCAAGTCACCATGCATCTTTTTTAAAGCCTCTCATGTTTATGAAATTGGCTGCAATTGACATGGTCATCAGCCGATTTTCTCTATTGAATTATGCACAGCTCGATGACTCCTCTTACCTACTTCACTCTCGTCCTAGCTCTAGGGATCGCCGCACAGTGGCTTGCCTGGAAATGTAAACTACCATCCATTCTCGTGCTCCTCGCATTTGGTTTCGGTTTGGGTCAGTTTGCGGGCGCAACTATTGATGATTACTTAGTAGGTGACAACGTGCTGCTCTCGGCTGTTGGACTCTGTGTCGCGATCATATTGTTTGAAGGGGGGTTAACTCTCAAATTTTCAGATTTGAAAGAGAGTGGCACGCCAGTTATTCGTCTTTGTACACTCGGTGTTGTCATTAGTTTTGGTCTCAGCTACGTCGCGATGAAACATGTGCTCGGCTTTGATTGGCGCATCGCCTCTCTTTTAGGCGCTATTCTTGTAGTTACAGGGCCTACTGTCATTGCCCCACTCCTAAGGCATATCAAACCATCGCGAAAAATTGGTAATGTTGTTAAGTGGGAGGGCATTGTGATTGATCCGATTGGGGCCATCTTAGCTGTTCTTGTTTTTCAGGTTGCCATAGCCGGTAATGTTGATGCCGCACGAGATGAAATTCTGCGTGCCATCGGTCTGACATTACTTGTCGGTGTAGTCTTGGCCTTTGTGCTCGCCAAAATTATAGAGCTGATGCTCAAATTTCATCTCATACCAGATTATCTTCACTCCGTTTTCCTGTTGGCCGTCACTGCCACGGCATTTGCAGCATCAAACGCAATTCAACCAGAGTCTGGTCTACTAACCTGCACGGTATTGGGTATTGCCTTGGCAAACCAAAAATCGGTCTCGGTAAAACATATTCTCGAATTTAAGGAAAACCTCAGGGTATTGATTATTTCCGTGCTCTTTATTGTGTTATCAGGTCGCGTCGCCCTCGATGCGCTGAGCGAGGCTCTCATTCCTGGTATTTGTCTTCTCGTCATGCTCATCGTAGTGGTGCGGCCTCTTGCCGTGTTCGGTGCCAACCTCTTTTCTCGACACGTTACCTTTAAGGAACAGGTGTTCTTGTCCTTGATGGCGCCACGAGGCATCGTAGCGGCTGCTGTTACCGCAATTTTTTCACTAGAGTTTGCTCATGCTATCGACGAAGGTCGCATAGGAAAAGAAATTGAGCATTTGTCCCATCAAATGGTTCCGCTGGTCTTCATTGTCATTGTAGGGACGGTAGCTTTTTATGGCATTCTCTCGGCTCCAGTAGCACGGCGCCTAGGTCTAGCGACTGAGAACCCACGTGGTATACTCTTTGCTGGTGCAGGCCAATGGGTTCGCTTAATTGCCAAGGCCCTTAAAGAGGACGGCCACGATGTGCTATTACTTGATACCAATTACAGTAATATTGCCCGAGCTAAGCTTGAGGGTCTTCCAGCAGTACGTGCTAATATTCTCTCTGAATATGTAGAAGACGAGCTTGAGTTAACGGGCTTGGGACAGCTGATTACGACCACACCCAATGACGAGGTGAACTCACTAGCAGCCCATCACTTTGTTCATGTCTTTGGCAGCCAAAACGTTTGGCAAGTAGCCCCCATTGATGATCATGATCACCATCAGACCGCTGTAGCATCTCACATGCGCGGGCGCATCTGTTTCCCATCAAGGCCGCAGTTCAAAATGCTTGAGCGGTTTGTTGCTGAGGGTGCGGTTATCAAGAAAACCACTATTACTGAACAATTTACCTTAGAGGATTTTAAGGAAATGTATGGAGAAGAGCATATTCTTCTATTCAGGGTTACCGAAGATAAAGGTCTAGAAGTCGCTTATGATAAGATGCGGACACCATCACCTGGGACGACACTGTATGCCATGATCAGACCACAAGATGCATAAGCACTTGATCTAACGATATTGCACAACGATATATTGCCCATGTACGATCAGCTCGAAGCCAAACTACATGACTTATTTTGGGCCTCTGAAGGACCAAGTGCTGAACTCGACTTAATCGAAGCATTTCTCAAGCAATACCCCGGCACTGCTCTGGAACTAGGTTGCGGATCTGGGCGTCTGTTAGCTCCGCTATTAAAAAAAGGCTATCTCATAGAAGGACTAGATAACTCAAATGACATGCTTCAATTATGCCTAGAAAAGACAAAATCATTTGAGCCATATCTGCACCAAGCGAGCATGGAAAATTTTGCCACTGGCTCTCTGTATAACGCGATCACCATCCCTGCTTTTTCTCTACAGTTGGTATCATACGAGCAACTATCTAAAACTCTCACCAACATACAGCAACACCTCCATCCAGGAGGCGGCTTTTATTGCACTATTTTCATTCCATGGGCAGAAATCACTGGTGACCTCGAAGAAGATGCTTGGTTTATTGATCAGGAAATTGCAATGCCTGATGGCGAGAAAGCGCAGTGCCATACACGCTTTCAGATCAAGCGCATGTCTCAGCTTCTAATTAGAGAGCACCGCTATGAAATTCTTGATGCTAATCATAATGTGTTAGAGTCAAGCCT
The DNA here is from genome assembly GCA_965657565.1 of Oceaniferula sp. Lineage (GTDB taxonomy): Bacteria > Verrucomicrobiota > Verrucomicrobiia > Verrucomicrobiales > Akkermansiaceae > Oceaniferula. Next base: position 24,446 of record CBFHPA010000027.1, on the reverse strand, counting down.
CAGCACTCAGCAACTCACATGGTTCTGGCAACGTGAAATTGTTCTTCTGCTAGAGCAATCAGGAATTAGCGTAGAGCGCATTATTGGTGATTTCTCTACTGATGGTCCGTGCGATGACAATAGCCAAATTCTTACAATCATTGGACGTAAACAGACAGAATAATTCATTCAATTATGTCTATTTATTGAGAATGAATCTCATGGCTTTTACTGTTTCTTATTGATACAGCATTAGCTATCATGTGCGCTAACCCATGAATAACGATCACAGCGAAAATTCTTGGCCTCTACTACTCGGAAGCGCGATACTTTGTGGTCTTGCCACCTTAGCTGGCATCATCACCCAGCGCTATGAGGATATGGCCAACATCACTCTTGGGTTATATCTAATTGCATACATGACCGGCGGCTGGGATGCCGCGTTAGACACGATCAATAAGCTTAGGAAATTGCGCTTAGATATTCATTTTTTGATGGTCTGTGTTGCTGTTGGTGCCGCATTTATTGGTGCGTGGTGGGAAGGGGCAGCGCTATTATTTTTGTTCTCACTCAGTGGGGCATTAGAAGCCATGGCTATGGCACGTACAGAACGAGAGATTCGCTCTCTCTTCAACGATGCACCAAAGCAAGCCCTGCTTATTGGTGCAAATGGATCTACCCAGGAAGTTGCCGTTTCCGCATTACGTCAAGGTGATGAAATACGCATCTTACCGGGAGAACAATTTCCGACAGACAGCGTTATCATTGATGGTGAGAGCTCGGCAGATGAGTCATCGATTACTGGAGAAGCTAATCCTGTAAAAAAACAAACTGGTGATCATGTCTATGGAGGCACAATTAACACGTGGGGACAATTAGATGCGTCGGTTGAAAAAGTTGCAGGCGACAGCGCTCACGCGCGTATTATCTCTCTTATCAAAGAGGCGCAGACATCAAAGGCCCCCTCTCAACGATTCACGGACCGGTTCGGCACTGCTTATACCATTGCGATTTTGACGCTCTCTTTCGTCATGTTTCTTGTTTGGCATTATAGCATGCAGCTACCGGCATTCATATCCGATGTAGAAAACAAAAGTGCTTTCTATCGTGCCATGACTTTACTTGTTGTCTGCTCCCCTTGTGCACTCGTCATTTCTATACCTAGTGCCATCCTGGCCGGCATAGCGAGCGGAGCCCGCCGCGGTGTATTATTTAGGGGTGGTATTGCGGTTGAGAATTTTGCGGATATTTCACGCCTTGCTATGGATAAAACGGGGACAATCACTAAAGGCGAACTTGAGCTCATCGATATCGAAACCAATGTTGCAGATAACGATCAAAGCATTCTCGACCTAGCAGCCTCACTATCACTCAACTCAACCCATCCATTGTCTCGGGCCATACTTGATGAACACAGAAAGCGAGATGGCACCCAAATAGGCATCTCAAATTTTGTCTCTATTCCCGGAAAAGGTCTCAAGGCCAGCATTGATAATCACCAAGTCATCCTTGGTCGCAGAGATTTGATTCTAGATCAAGTGCCATCCAACGACTGGCTCAACGCACTACCACTGCCAGATCCAGGACTCACCGAAGTCATTGTTCAGCACAAAGAATTAACCGGAAGGCTATTGTTAAGAGATACGCCGCGACCCGAGGCGAGGGATTTAATCAGCAAACTCAATCAAGACGGTATTAAGACATCGATGCTCACGGGTGACAGAGCTGCATCCGCTCAAATTATCGCCGACGAAGTCGGTCTCAGTGACTTCCACCATGAGCTTCATCCAGAGGATAAAGTAGCACTCATTCAAAACTGGCGTGATCAGGGTGACAAAGTAGCAATGGCTGGCGATGGCATCAATGACGCCCCAAGTCTTGCTGCTGCTGACGTGTCTATTGGCATGGGTCTGCGGGGTAGTGATGCCGTATTAGAGCAAGCTGATGTAGTGCTCACCCACGATAACCTCGAAAGCTTGCTCGAAGCCTATCACCTCAGCAGATACTGCCGTAGAATCATCCGGCAAAATCTAAGTATCTCCTTAGGTATTGTCCTCTTACTGGGTCTGGCAGCTCTCGGGAGCTGGATCCCACTGACTGTCGGTGTATTAGGACATGAGGGCTCCACCATTATCGTTGTAGCCAACAGCCTGCGCATCTTGTTTTTTACCCCTCAAACATCCAGCTAGAAGCTGGCCGATGCAACGTGGGTTTACATAGACAAAGCACTACGCCTCCAGTGAGTGACTAAGCATTTTAAGAACTTCTTCACTACTCGTCCCCTGCTGGCGCAAGGCCGCCAGACTAAGGGCTTCGTCCCGCTTTGCTAAGCGCTTGCCAGCATCATCCTTAATCAACTGATGGTGATGATACACCGGCACGTTCAAATTAAGAAGGCTCTGTAACAATCGATGCACGTGAGTCGATGACAATAAGTCTTCACCACGTGTCACATCGGTCACTTCTTGAAAATAATCATCGGTCACGACTGCCAAGTGATATGAGGTGGCGATATCCTTGCGTGCCAAAACCACATCACCCAATAAGAAAGGTTCCACATTGATCACACCTTTTATTTTGTCCTCGAAGTCTAATGGGCCAGTCAAATCTGCTGCTCTATTAGCATTCAGCCGCCAACAGTGCGCTTGCTCCTGCTCAATGCGCTCTGCTCTCTCCATTGGGCTGAGATTTCTGCATGTGCCAGGATACACAGCATCATGCTCGCCCTCATTATGGCTATGAGGAGCATGTATCATCGTCTTAAGCTCTTGTTGAATTTCACGGCGTGTGCAGAAACAAGGATACGCCACACCCATAGACTTTAGCTTGTTAAGCGACTCTGTATAAGATGGTAATCGATCTGTTTGCCTGATGGGTGTCCCATTCCAATGAATACCCAGCCAAGCAAGGTCTTGCTCAATGGCGAGATAATACCGGTCTCGAACCCGAGTGCTATCTATATCCTCAAACCGAAGCAAGAATCGGCCACCATTATCTAGGGCTAATTCATAAGCAAACAACGCCGCATAAGCATGGCCTAGATGAAGTTGGCCTGTTGGGGATGGTGCGAAACGCGTAATCATCAAACTGCTTTTTAGAGACCGGTGATAAAAATCCAATGCGCAAACTGAGATTATTTTTAATGCAATTTACTTGCAATAGTATGTATTTTGCGTTAACAGCGCCTACGTTCATGAGAAAATATTTTCTATTTCACACGCTATGGCTCATCTCTGCCTTATCTTTTAGCAGCGCTCAAGCTGATCTAAAAGTAGCTAGTCTGCACCCATTCATCACCGATGTGGCGCGACAAGTGGCAGGTCAGCACGCCCACGTGATTCAGTTGATTCACCCCCACGCAAACCCCCACGATTTTGAACCGACTCCCCAATCCTTACTTGAGGTGAAGGACGCCAAGCTATATCTTGCTAGTGGTAAAAATCTAGAAAACTACCTAGACAAACTCAGAAATACATTGGGTAAGGCAGCAAAGGTAGTCGAGGTTGGTCGAACTATTTCCTCCCAAAAGATTAGTGGGCGTGATAGCCTTTACGTTTGTTGCCCAGATCATGCATACGGTGATATCGACCCTCATTGGTGGCATCGTGTCAGTAACATGCAGAAAGCAGCACGGGTGATTGCCAAAGAATTCGCTGCCGTCGACCCAGCGAATGCAGGCGCTTATAAAGCGAATGCTGCTAACTACTCAGAGCGCCTTGAGTCACTGAACACGTGGATTAAGCGCGAAGTTAGCCGTATTCCCCGACAAGAACGAATACTCAGCACTGCTCATGCTGCATTTGGATATTTCTGCAAAGAATATGGTTTCAGGTCATTGCCCATCAAAGGGCTGACAGCTCATCAAAAAACAAGCGCCCAATATCAAGCAACCGCGATTCAAGAGATCAGAAAATATAATGTGAAAGCCATCTTCCCAGAGATGCGGGCAAACCCAAAAGCACTGCAAATCATAGCCAAGGAAACCGGTGTAAAAATCGGTGGCACACTCGTAGCCGATGGTTCTGCAAACTATGAAAAAATGATGCGTGACAATGTCACAAAAATTGTCACCGCACTCTCACAATAGTCATTAATCAATCTTACCTCCTTAACCTTATTATTTAGTATGCGCGGCCTTCCACCCCTGCAAGCACTGCTTTTACTCATTGCTCTAGCCGTCCTAGGTTTAGCTGGCAAGAGCTACATTGGCACGGGCACAGCTGTCAGCAAGGTCGCTGCAACACCAATCATAAGTGAGCAAAATGACACCATCGAAGCTGAAATTCAGTTCACCTTTTCCTCTCCCCCAGCCTCGTACACCATTACTCAACCTGGCGTAACCGGAAAAGCTGACAAGGTACTACTCGATAGGTCTCAGCCCAGGGAAAATCCGTGTTACGAAACCATACACTTTATATCGCACCAAGCCGTTAGCTATTGGTTAGATGTCGTCTGGCCAGAGGATTGTGTAGATGGAGCACATCACTTCGTTCAAATTCACATATCCCCCGTCCATGGTCAGAGCAAGCGTTTTTCTTTTTATAGCCGATCCAAAAGCATCAACGAAACCATCGAATACGATTGCGGCGAACATCATCACCACCATGAGTAAATGTACCCACAGCCATACTCATGGACAAACCCATGAGCTTGTCATCAAAGATCTAGAAGTAGCTTATCGTGATAACACCGTTTTAGAGAACATCAACCTACATGCACACTGCGGTAGTAGCCTCGCCCTTGTCGGCCCCAATGGCGCTGGTAAAAGCACTCTGCTCAAAGCCATTGCTGGACTGATCAAACAACGAAATGGACAAATTAGCTGGTCAGGTAAAAACAACGTCCAGACACGTGGTGGCGAGTTCGCCTATTTACCCCAACATGAGGAGGTTGATTGGAATTTTCCAATTACCGTGCGTGGCGTGGTTGAGATGGGTCGGTATTCACAGCTTGGGCCATGGAAAAAATTCACCGAGCTAGACGACAAAGCTGTCGAAAGGGCACTTGCCCTCATGGAAGTAGATGGAGAGCTTTCCAACCGCCAAATCAGTGAGCTTTCTGGTGGCCAAAAGCAACGTGTCTTCATCGCTCGTGCCGTAGCACAAGAGGCTCATGTATTATTATTAGATGAGCCATTCACTGGGCTTGACCGCGATCACACGGCAAACCTTACGCGATTGCTGCGCAAACTCGCCAAAGAAAACCGACTGGTCATTGCCTCTCATCACGACGTCAATACGCTGGCTGATATTTTTGATCACGTCCTACTTTTGAACCGTCGAGTAGTAGCATACGGCGAATGTCAAAGCACACTAAGTGCAGATAATTTAAATCGTACTTTCGAAAACACAGCCAATGTCTGAACTACTTGAAATACTTGAGATGCCCTTCTTTCGCAGGGCTTTAGTAGCTGCCGCCCTCATTGGCTTCACCAATGGCTTTGTCAGTGGGTTCGTGCTGCTCAGAAAAAGCTCGCTGACCTTAAGTGCGCTGTGTCACACCATGCTTCCAGGTATTGTGATCGTAGTACTCATTACCGGCGCACTTACACAGGCTGGTGCATTTATGGGCGCACTTGTAGCAGCATTATTAGTGGGGCTCGGATCGATAACCATCACACGCCACACAAGGCTTCCACAGAGCACAGCGCTGGCGATTTTTTTTACGACTGCATTCGCCCTCGGTCTCGTCTTACTTCAATACGTACACACCTCCCAGGATCTCGAAGAATGGCTCTTTGGTAGTATCCTCTCTGTTAGTGATGATGATCTCAAAGTATTTTTTGCCATCGCGTGCTTCACTCTTTTGAGTGCCACACTTTTCATGCGCCCACTGCTGCTGACATTGTTTGAGCCCAACGTAGCCGCAGTCCAAGGTGTTGCTATTCGTTGGATGAATTACTTGCTCTATGCGCTCATGATTTTTGCTCTGATGGCAAGCTTCCAGGCCGTGGGTCCCATTTTGTCAATCGGCCTCCTCGTAGTACCTGGTGCAATAGTCTCACTTTTCACCAATCACACCCAGTGGCTTTTTTGGGGTGGTGGACTTGTCGGCGGTATCAGTGCCGTACTCGCTGTTGTTATTTCGGTTCCCTTCAACATCCCCACAGGACCAGCCATTGTGCTCGTTCTCGGCGCATTATTCATCCTCGCCTACTTCTGCAGCCCAAACTACAGCCCATTCAAACAATCTCGAAATACTCAACACTAACTACACTAACAAAATATGAATAAAACATCGATAAAACATACAATCGCAAGCCTTGCTCTTGTGACGTTTAGTCAAGCTGCTTTGGCAGAACCGTCAGGTAGTGCTAACTCTGCAGCATCATCTGAAAATGATAACATTCTGCGTCTTGAGCCTACGCTTCACCTGCGCTTAGCTCACGGTAGCACCACATTACCGAACGACGAAATTGAACTTGGTGGGCACGACCCCTCTCAAGATAACTTCAACTTCCAAGCTTTTGAAATTGGCGCCAATATCTACATTGGTGATTACCTCAAAGGTTTTGCCACCGTTAATACTTACAAACAAGATGGTGAAGACTTCGAGTCTGAGTTTGAAGAGGGATTCCTCAAGCTCGATAATTTACCTGGGGGCCTTGAGCTTCGTGGTGGTCGTATGTTAGCACGCTTTGGCGACCAAAACGCACGCCACTTGCACGCATGGGACTTTGCTGATGCCAATATGACCACTGTTCGCTTTCTTGGTGAAGACGGTTTTGCCTATGATGGTGGTGAGCTGACGTGGTTGGTTCCTACCTCTTGGCAGGATGCTCTCAGCATTGGCTTAGGTTCCGCAGTCACACATGAGCACGACCACGGTGAGGAAGAAGAAGATGGTGAAGAAGGTGGCGAACATGATCACGGTGAGGAAGCTGAAATGGCGCGCCCTGAAAACAACATCGTTGTCATCCGATACCAGACACAATTTGGTCCCAACGACTTCCATCGTTTTCAAGCTGGTGGTAGTTTCCTAACTGGAGATAACGGCTTTGGCATGACCACCGATATCTACGGAGCCGACTTCACCTACACCTGGCGTGAGAATGGCCTTGAGGCAGGTGGGCAGCAATTCCGCTGGCGCACAGAATGGATCATGCGTGATGTTGAGAACGATGAAGGTGGTTTTGAGGATAATGGCTTCAATACCGCTCTACTCTGGGAATTTACTGAGAATTGGGAAGCCGGCGTTCGCTACGGTTATCTCGAAGGTGTCTCTGACCCAGAGCTCGCCGAGCGTCAGCGTATCTCTCCCTCGCTTACCAAGAAATTTGATTTTGGTAGTGATCTTACCGGCTTAGTTCGCCTCCAATACAACCATGATGACATCAAAGGTCACGGTACAGAAGACAGCATCTGGTTACAATTTGGATTTGATTGGGGTCCCGGCGAGGTCCGCTAAAAATAACGTTTATATTGCTATTGGGAATTGGTTCATGCAATTATGACCAATTATACTAACGGGGTGGAGCTTATGGCTTCACCCCGTTTTCATTTAACAACACCTTGTTCTTTTTGGTTTGCTGTTGTCATAACACGTGTTTATTTGATCGAGATTTTGTGGCCGCTAACTACCATTACTGATAGTTTACTTTAAATATGCAGTTCGAAATCATTGGTCATATAAAAACATGTTATGGAGAAAAATTTGGTGTTCCTCGGCAGCCCGGGCTAGTTGATGAGGCTTGGGGTGAGCTGACTTTTGAGCCCGGCTTTGATAATGTAGACTGCGTGCGCGGACTGGAGAATTTCTCCCACCTATGGCTGATTTTTGTTTTTCACCAGGCGGTCCGCGATCACTGGAAACCAACAGTTCGCCCTCCACGTCTTGGTGGTAATGAAAAAACTGGTGTCTTTGCTTCCCGCTCCCCGTTTCGGCCGAACCCGATTGGGCTGTCTTGTGTCAGGCTAGAACGAATAGAATTGAATAGTAGCAATAGCCCCATACTACACCTGAGAGGTGTAGATCTCGTCAACGCTACCCCTATTATCGATGTAAAACCTTACCTCCCCTATGCCGATGCATTACCAGATGCGATGGGTGGTTTTGCCCACGAGGCACCAGCTTACCTCAAGGTTGAGTGGGCTGATGATGTCGCTCACGCGTTAGAAGATGCCACCAAGCAACTGATCGAGAAATCCCTAGCCGTTGATCCGCGACCTGCATATCAGCGGAGTAGTAAACAACGTGAGTACGGATGCCTCATCGCAGGGCACAAGATCAGGTGGGTCGTTCAAGACAATACCATACTCATTCTTACGTGCTCACCTTGTGAAACTGCCTGATGATGATGGCCGCTATTGCGCATCCAATTAGATTAAATACAAGATCCCAGCCAGTATTGTTGTAGCCGCCAACATTGGTTTCAGGGATGGTTAAGGTGGCAATAAATTCCACGACTTCATTGAGTGCTCCAAATCCCATACCACCAGCTGCACTCAAAATACATAGGCCATAACTTGGCTCAGGATTGATACCAGTTTGCTTTCTAATATTGGACCGCAGAATTTGCCAACAAACCCACGTGGTGATTCCAAAACCATAGGTGTGCACGATTTGGTCATATTTGAGCCAATCCCGAATGATCCACCATGAATATAATACCGGCTGAGAGCCATTCTCCGTGATGGAATCAGGTAAATGAATCAAGCCGCCGGCCATGTGTAATAAACCCCAAATACTCATCCCCCATAAAACCCCGGCTGAGAAGTTTACTCGCCTATGCACGATGGCCAGAGTCGTAATAAGAACAGCCATTACCACGATGTAGAAAACAAATTCTGCATTACCCTGCCTCACCGCCTCTAAAATTGCGACCAGCATGTAGATGATGCTAAAAACAATTAAGCTTGGACTAAATATCGGTTGGCTCTTACCCATAAAAATTCAAACATTAGCTTGGCAGAAGCATTTAATTTTTTCCATCGTAGAATCATAAAAATCAGCTACTGTGTTAAAGCTGACTCACACCCATGAAATATCGCTCCCTCATTTTTGACTTTGATGGCACCATTGCCGATACACTAGATGAGGCGTTGAGTATCTACAACATCATGGCTGATGAACATAATTTGCGTCCAATTCAAGACGATGAGGTTCACTACTTGAGGCATATGAAACTCAATGACTTCCTTGATCATTTGGCTGTTCCCAAGAGGCTTGTGCCTAAATTACTCATCAAAGGAACCGGCATCCTTAAATCAAGGATCAGTCGTTTACCTCTTATTCCAGGCATCGCAGATGTCTTACCCACACTCAGTAAACAAAGCGATCATTGTGGAATTTTGACATCCAACTCCGTGGAAAACGTCGAACTATTCCTAGAGCATCACGGCATGTCAGATGTTTTTTCATTTGTTTCATCAACATCTAAGCTCACAGGCAAGGCTAAGCATTTGCGCTCTATTTGTAGAACATTTTCTATCGAGCCAGATGAAATTATTTATATCGGAGATGAAATTCGCGACGTTAAAGCGGCTAAAAAAGCCGGTGTGTCCGTAGCCGCTGTAAGTTGGGGCTTTAACTCGCCCGAAGTGTTAGTTGGAATGAACCCCAACTTTCTATTCCATGAGCCAAGTGAGCTACATAGCCTGCTAAGCTAAATGAGTAGCTCTATTTATTGAGCAGCATTTTTAGACCAAAGACTAGTAAAACAACACCGAAGATTCGGGTTAGGTTTTGATTGCTTAGTTTATGCATCAAGTCCGTACCAAACCATGCTGCTAGCGCCGCTGCCAGCGCAGCCAATGCAACTACTCGCCAGTCGATAAGACCTTCACCTTTACGCAGCGAAGTGTTCAGCGTAGCGACCAGTGACACGATGACAATGATCGCCAAAGAAGTGGCCACCGCTTTTTTTTGTTCAAAACCCAGAGCAGATACGAACGCAGGAACCATCACAATTCCGCCGCCAACACCACAGAGCGCACCCAGCAAGCCAGCAGCAATACCAGTAATTGTCGCGATAAAGAAAATCTTCATTTATGTTACGATGTGCACACCGTTGCAATGAGACGATGCAATACAGTACGGTGATCAAGACCGGAAGTTACTAGAGCCTTGTCAGCCTCGAGACAGGCCTTCATAGCATCTGCTAATTTATCGATACCAAATGACTTTGCGCTCTGGCTCGCTAAAAACATTGGGTAAGCGTTTACTCCACCCGCTTTCTTTTGGGGTAACCATGCCTTTTCATTGGCGGGCAAGGCATCGAGAGCGCTGGCATACTGACGGTAATTATTACTCGGCACATTACGACCCTGGCTAACGACCGCAGACATGAATAAATTGCGAACAGTTGGTATGATTGAAGCCCGTAGAATACCCACCGCGCTCTCTTTGCGTGCAAGTTGTTGATCAATCAACTCAAATGCGCGCCCTGCATTTTTGCGCTGTAAGGCATTACCAATTTCAAAAACAACGCCCGCATGGCTAAGTGGTACTAGCATGCGTACATCTTCCTCGCTGATCTCTCGTCGTTCTCCTAAATAGACATCGAGCTTATCTAATTCACTTAAAATTTGCCGTGTATCAACACCCACCAAGGTAATAAAAAGATCTAGTGCATTCCCCGAAAAACTCAAATCTAAGCTTGAAGCTTTACTCTTAACAATCGGAATCATTTCCTGTTGCCAACCATCGCGACCCACGTCTGGCTTATCAAAAACCTCAATGTCAGCGATCTTATTGAGAAACTTGTAGAAGCGCCTTCCCTTGTGAATGGCCGTACTGCTGACCAAGAAATGTACATCTTCAGGTAAGCCATCTTCGAGGCAGCTCATTAGAGCCTCAGTCCCCTCTTTAGCTCGCTCAGCCTCACTAGTACGATCACTACCAAGGAAGTTGGCATTCTTTAGCCACACTGTTTTACCCCCTCCGAAAAATGGCAATGTCTGCAATGCCTCAATCGCCTTGGCACATGCTATATGAGCATCTTCGGCATTACTAACCACACCATCAATCGTCTCCTGAGAAAAATCATCTCCACCTTCAGGCTTCAACTTGGTGTAGAGTGCAAGTGCTGCCTCCGCCACGCTGCCTTCATCCGAACCATAAATGACATGAATTTGACTCACTGGTGGGAGAATCAGAAATGAGGCAACAAGAAGCAAGTGCGAAAAGTAATTGAGGCCATACACTTATCAACACTACCCAAACGGGGGGTGGACAACCACGACCACGGAGGTAAGTTGATAATAAGTTACATTATTACATATATTACAAAAAATTTTGCAATATCCCATGCATAACTTAAGTAATCTAGGTTACTCATTCATCCAACATCTAATCTATTTATACGATATGTCCTACCGCTGTTCACTTCTCGTCGCTTTTTCTGGTCTCGCTCTGCTTACCAGCCTAGCCACAACAAGCGCCAAGCCTGCCAAACCCTTGAAAGCTTTATTGATCGCCGGCGGATGTTGCCACGATTATGATCAGCAGCACAAAATTATTTCGAAAGGCCTGCAAGACCGCGCTAATATCCGTGTCGATGTCATTTGGACACCGGACAAGTCCGTAGATCCACCATTCGATTTCTTCAAAAATCCGGACTGGGCCAAGGGGTATGATATCGTTATTCATGACGAGTGCGCTGCAGGCAATAAAGACCCACAAGTTATTGCCAACATCCTCAACACGCACAAAACCGTACCCGCTCTCCAACTTCATTGCGCCATGCACTCATATCGCGTGAAAGAGTGGGCCCAACACATTGGCCTCCTTTCGACCAGTCACGGTCCTCACGTGCCGCTTACCGTTGAAATCGTTGATCAAGAGCACCCGATCACGAAGGGCATGAAAGGTTGGGTCACAGGCAAAGAGGAGCTCTACAACAATGCCGAAGTCCATGGTGCGCACCCACTTGCGATGGGAACTCAAACTTATAAGAAAGGTGGTAAGGATGTTGTTGACTCAGCTATTGTAGCATGGGTGAATACCAAACACGGTGCCCCATCCTTCTCCACCTCCATGGGACATTATAGTGAAGTCGTGCAGAGTGAACAATACCTCAACCTTATCACTCGCGGTGCACTATGGGCCTGTGGAAAAATCGATCAACCTGCCTACATGAGCCCCTACACTGGCAGCAACACGATTACTAAAATCCCTGCTAAGCCGGTAAAAAAAAAACCTTAAAGAGTAAGGCTACTGATAAAAAAGTCAGCAACGTAGCTGGCCAAGGCTTAGCCTCTCCACCAGCCAACGCAATTTTTGCTAAAGTCACCGCTCAGTCGACTCAGACTAATGCTGGTAATCACACTTGGCAGGCGATTGATGGCAATGCACAAACCCGCTGGTGCGCTAGCTCAGGTAAAAAACCAGCCTGGATCCAACTGGCCTTTGAAAAGCCTGTTTCACTGAGTGGTGCGGAAGTCGATTGGGAGCGCGGAGACCAGTGGATGCAATACAGTATCGAAACCTCATCAAATGGCACCAATTGGGATAAGGCATTTGACGCTTCCAAAAATATGACAGGAGGTGCTCGCAGGGATAATTTTTCTGCGACCAATGTTCGATTCCTTAAGGTTAATATCCTTGGCCAACAAAATAAGCTTTGGCCTAGTCTGTGGGAACTGCGCCTTTATGGTACTGAAGGCAACCAACTTGCTCTTTTTCCGCGATTAGAAAAACAACAAGCTAGATCAGCTCCTAAGGACTCCAAAAAATCCGGCAACTATCCGCCACACCCGCACCGGTTAAGTGCCGCAGAAGAGGCTAAGCTTCTCAAAGATGTTAGTGTGCCTAATGGTTTTAGTGTCAGCCTGTTTGCACCATGGCAAATGGCCAACTACCCTACTTATGTGGCTGCTGCGCCAAATGGTGACCTCTATGTATCATCAGACGGTAACGGCTCTGTCGGTCGTGATCCTGGGCGCGGACGCGTTTTGCGCCTGCGTGACACTGACAATGACGGCCGTGCCGATGAGGTCACTGAGTTCGTCAACGATATCGACTCTCCGCGCGGTCTACTTTGGGATCATGACCGCCTCTATCTGCTTCACCCGCCGCACATCACTGTCTTCCACGACAAGGACGGAGATGGTATTTCCGAATCCAACGAACGACTTATTTCTGACATCGCCTTTGGTTACAAAGACCGGCCTGCCGACCACACCACCAATGGCTTGGAAATGGGTCCCGACGGTTGGATCTACATAGCAGTGGGTGATTTTGGCTTTATGAAAGCCACCGGTAAAGATGGTCGCACCTTACAAATGCGTGGTGGTGGTGTAGTGCGCTTCCGCCCAGATGGTAGTGGCATGGAGACCTTCTCAGATGGAACCCGCAACACCTATGGCATCGCTATCACACCTACACTCGATTTTTTTGCTCGTGACAATACCAACGATGGTGGTGGATGGAACGTACGCTTACATCACTTCTAAGGTCTAGAAGATCACGGTTACCCACGCCTCTACATGAACTTTGCTGATGAAACCGTAGCTCCGCTTGCCGACTACGGTGGCGGCTCAGGCGTTGGTGCCTTCTACCTCGGCGAGCCCGGTATTCCCGCCACTTGGAACCACCGCCCCTATACCTGTGACTGGGGTCGCCAAGGCTCCTACCGTCACATCCTCGAGCCCAATGGCGCTACCTTCAAGGAAACCGCCAAACCGGAGATCCTAATCAAAATGTCCCGCCCTACCGATGCTGACGTCGATGGTATGAGTAATGTTTACCAAGCATCTTGGAAAGGTCCTGCCAGTTTCAGCTGGAAAGGTCCTGAGCATGGATACATCGCTCGAGTCTCGCCAACAGACTATCAACCAAAACCTCTTCCAGACTTTACCAAGCTCAGCGACAACCAGCTCGTAAAGCTTATCCGCACCTCGCCTAGCTATGTGCGCTCACTCAGCGCACAACGCGCCTTGCTGCGCCGCGCCTCCAATGATCAAACCAATAAAGCGCTATTACAAACCACTCAGGACAGCGCATTAAATCTCGGTAAGCGCATTCTAGCCCTTTACGCGATCACTCAACGCGGTGTTGATAGTCAGCACAGCCAAGCTGTATTGGATCTGATTCTGCCCGCGTTCGCAACCACCCCAGCAGATGATCCCATCATGCCCTTCGTCACTCGTGCACTAGGTGACCTTGCTGTTGACACCCGCACTGCCGGCAAGCCCGGCCCAACACCGGTAAACTTCCTTAGGACTCAACTACAAGCCTCCCAGCCTCGCGCTATCCTTGAGGCAATTATCGCAGCCACTTTTCAGGATAAAACCGAACTTGCTGGAGACATTGCTACCCACCTCTCCAGTAAAGACCCACTCATTGCTCATACTGCTTTCCGCGCCTTGGCCAAGCTGGGGACACACCAAGTAGCACTAGCTCAGCTAAACTCCGATGACCCAAACGCACGCATTGGTGCAACACGCGCACTGATGCGTATGCACAAGAAAGAGGTTGTTGATTCCTTGCTGGTAAAACTTTCCACCCTGACTGACCCTGCCAAGCGCAGTGCCATTCTCACCACTCTTGCACGCCTCTACCAGCGCGAAGGAGAGTGGAAAGGTGACTCGTGGAGTACGAGACCAGATACCCGCGGCCCTTACTACCAACCAGCAACTTGGGAGCAATCCGCACGTATTTTAGAAAGTCTCAACAAGGTCCTTGAAAACCCCTCCACCACCAGTGAAGAAAATTCCATACTGGTCTCTCTACTCGGCACGAACCGTATCCAAAACGACCGCGGCTTGCAGCGTATCATCACCTTGGCTCAGAGTGATCCTTCGCTTCTTCCCACCCTACTGGCACAACTAGCGGATAAGGAGAGTATTCCCGCCGAGGCTATCCCACTTGTAATCCAAGCAGCCAAGAATTCAAAGAACCCCGCTACTACTCATAGTATTGCCATCCGGATTTTACTCACCCTCAATCACCCCGAAGTCTTCGGTGCACTTATCAGCTCCCTAGAAGCCCTTATGATTGACGGTAGTGCCAGTAAAATACGAGAAGATATACGTAACCTTTTACTCGCCTCACCCAAATTAGAGATCTACCTAGATCAATTTACAGCTTTATTTGAACAAGACCCTGGAAGCGCTAAAGGGCGCTGGTCTGCACAGGCTCTGCTACAACTTGCCAATGGCAAGAATATCAGCCTTGAAGTTCGAGAAAGCAGCCGGAAAACCATCGCCTCTAACTGGTCGAAGGGAAGCGCACAACAGCACAGCCTAATGGAAGCCGCCTTCTGGACTAAGGTGCCCTATTTAAATGACCATATCAGCATGATGCTAAGCTCTACTGACGAAGGGCTTAAGCGGCGGGCCCAAGGAGCCGCACAACGTCTCGGTATTCAAGCCCCGGGTGCAGATACAACTCCTAAAATTGCCACCCTAAAACCCGATGAAGCTGTGACACGAATTCTAAACCATAAGCAGAATAATAGTGTTCTCGGGGAAGCCATCTTTGCTCGTGCCACCTGCAATGCCTGCCACACGGTCAGCGCTGATGAAGCCCCCAAAGGTCCATACCTTGGATCTATTGCCAACATCCTCCAACCCAAAGATCTCGCCGAGGCAATCATCTTGCCTAACAAAGCAATAGCCCAAGGTTTTAAGACGAATCTAATCAGCCTTAAGAGCGGCGCTGTTCACATGGGATTTGTGACTGATGAAGCCGGAGATACAGTGACAATTCGAGATATCACAAGTAAAGAAACCATCTTTAAAAAATCAGATATTGCCAAGCGGGACACCTTACCAAACTCTCTTATGCCAGCGGGACTTATGAATAGCTTTACCGTGCATGAGACAGCAAGCTTGCTTCACTACATCACCGGACTGGCAAAATAAATACTCGGTGATCAAAATTGTTTTCTGATGGCTACCGAACCAAAACCCTGCGGGTCTCCCTGTGATTCATATTGCTTACCTCGGTAGGTATGCACGTAGCCAAACTCCCAATTACCGCGGCGCACGCCAAAGCCAATGTAAACCTCTCCTACTAATGGTTCTCTTTTGATGTTCGTATCGTAACTTCTGAACACGGGTCCATCGATCGTTATATCATGAAAAACAGCGCTACCACGTGCACCCAAAATCGCATATGCAGACCACCTGTTATCATTACCCTCACCATTACTAAAAAGCCTTTGGGTGTGTGCTGTCTGTGTTAAGCGGGGATCGGAAAACTCTACTGGTAAATTCCAGCCAATACGAACCAGTCCCCCCACATGAATATCCGTAAGAAAATTACCCAATGATACGCCTGTTTCGTGAAACCCATCGATTTCCAAATCCATTGGCAAGTCAGCATCTTCTAGTAAATGCCAACGCCTTTTTTGGTTAAAAACAATATTGAGCGTCGGCTCATTTGGCATTTGGCTATCCCAGCCTTGGAACTTATCAAGGTTACGAATGTCGTGAATATAATCCTGAGTGTCTTCAGCGAAAGCGTGCGGACCCACCGTTCCTATTGATATTTCTACTGAATTGAGCGTGCGGTGATCTCGGGCATGCACAGAGAAACCAACCCCCAACCAACCCACATAAGGACGATCTCCGGGATCAGGAACCTCGGAAAATTTATTTTCAGGGGTAAACATCAACTGCGTCAAAGCAAAGCCATAACTATATTCAACTTCCGAGGGATGCTTCAGACCCCAGATGTTTTTCATCAGCTCAGAGCTATCTGATCCACCGCTGAGAAAATCGAGACTCTGTTGAATGAACTTAATATCAACCGCAGGTTTTCCGGGTGTAATGTAAGAAATTCTACCTCCTGATGTGTAGTCGGCATCATCACCGTTGAAGAGGTCATTCTCATAGTAGAATGTGAAGTAACTTTTGTCGTTAACTATAAGCTCATCACTATGGGCCTTTGAATTGCAATTTACAAAGGCAAGGCCTAACAATAACAATACGTTGTAGCATCTATGCATGTGAGAAGATGAAGTTAGAAACATACAGCAAAAGAAGAAATTAATGCACGATCGTTATTGAGGAGGCACAATGAGCTCGTCTCCAATTTTGACATCAATTGATCCACCTGGAAATGAACCGGGAAGTGGATCTGCAAAATAATTACCATCAATATCAATTCTAGAAACGACCAACCTCCCAATAATTCCTGTGCCGCGCCTAATAGCCAACTCCCTGCCCTCTCGAACTTGGTTGGGCACCTTGACATCCAAAACAACAATAAAAATTCCCTGTTCCTCCGCAACTTCACTCACCTGCGCCATAATGGTTGCAATCGAAATCATCTTTGCTCGACGTTGCTCTTTATTCAATTTCCCAGCTTCTCGCTCCGTCATTACTTCAGCTTCAGCTTCGGCCAATTCTCGTTTTTTTCGTTCTGCTTCAAGTTGATCCTGTAGCAGGCGTTTTTGTTCTTCCAGCTCTACCAAACGCTGTGAACTTATGTTTTGAGGTGGGTTGATAGTTTGAGGAGACCCCTGGTAAACCTGCCTAGACTGCAGACGACTAATTTCTGCCTGAAGACGTGCATTTTCATCCATTAGCACCTTCGCATTGGTATGACGATAAGCCTCTTCTTCGCCACCCTTCATTGCAGAGTATGAGAGGATCAACGCCGCGATTAAAATCGCCGCGGTAGATCCAAGCAAAATATGCGTAATATTCATGAAGCCAATTTGAACCAATACGCCCCTGTTTAACAAGACCTAATCTCATAACACCATAGGAATAGAGGGCGCGTCACCGATACCCTTATATGACTACGACCTTGCAAAATGTTATACATCCAGCCAGCTTTCAATCCATGGGTGAACACGGCATTAGTTTAGCTGTTCTGGGAAGCGGTAGTAAGGGTAATGCCACGCTAATACGCTCCGGATCTACCCATATCCTTGTCGACGCTGGTTTGAGTGCCAAACAACTTACCCTACGCATGAATGCTCTTGGTATCGCCCCAGAACAACTCGATGCGATTCTAATCACGCATGAACACAGTGATCATGCGCAAGGAGTTGATGTATTACTACGCCAGCGATCTATCCCTGTTTTTGCCAATGCCCTGACCCGTGAAGCGCTAAGTCATAAGATGAAAAGCACCATCACGTGGAAGGTTTTTTCCAGCGGTCAAGCATTTCAAATTGGCGGGTTTACAGTCAATAGTTTCCCTATTCCACATGACGCCGCCGAGCCTGTTGGGTTTATTTTAACAGCTGGTAACACCCGCCTCAGCATGGTCAGTGATGTAGGGCACGTGACTAACCTAATGCGCGAGAATTTGAAAGGGTCTGATGGTGTCTACATTGAGGCGAATTATGATCAAATGTTACTCGATCAAGATACCAAGCGCCCGTGGGCAACCAAGCAGCGCATTGCCTCACGTCACGGCCATTTATCCAACCACCAGACGGCTGAACTTCTTGCCGAAATAGCCTGCGAAAAACTTAAGTTCATCATGCTCAGTCACCTTAGTTCAGACTGCAATAGCCCAGATTTAGCATCACAAACTATTTCCTGCGCTCTCAAAGAAGCTGGTTTGAACAAAATTGATATCTTTTGTGCTGACCAGGATGAACCCAGCCAGTGGATTAGCGTAAGCGAAACACCAATCGACGATGGGGTGTTCAATACCACCTTATTTGACGAGCGACTATTCGACGAGTAACCGCATAGGAATCATACTAGAATGTTCAAAACCCTCTTTTTTAAAGAAATTTTGTGACTCAGCACCTATTTTATCAGTAAGCAGAGTAATGCGTTTGAATTTCTTGTGCTTTGCAAAATCTTTGACGTAATCAAGCAGCATGGTTCCATAACCTTGCCCCCGATGATTCGGGTGAATGATAAAGTCTTCTAATAGAATAACTAATCCTCCCATTGCTGTTGAGATAGTAAACAATAGATTCACCATGCCAAAGATGTGATCATCATTGCGTAGTACAAAAATGCGACCGCGGTTGGGTTGCTCTAGTATCAAGGCTAATCCTCGTTCGTGAGCTTCTCGGTTGGGCAGAAAGTCACCTTGTAATTCCATCAATTCCTCCACCAGTTGAACCAACTTGTGCAGGTCCTCTATGGTTGCTGGCTCTACCCGGATGTGTTTTTCATCGGTGGATCCTTTATTTGTGGATAAACTATTCATCTGCTATGCTTTTTTTAGCATCATTTGGGCCTCTGTGGAGTTTTTTTTAAGAAAATTGCTTGTCTGTGCGAATGGCGGGTTGACAAGAGGCTAAAAATCCCTAGGTTGCCCGCCCGTCCGCTGTGCAATTCCGGACACATCTCTCAATTACTGTATAAACTTCTACCACTTTCACCATGAAACGCACCTACCAACCGTCCAAGCGCACCCGCAAACGCCAACACGGATTTCGCGCGCGCATGAGCACTAAAGCAGGCCGTGACACTTTACGTCGTCGTCGTCAAAAAGGCCGTAAGCGGCTCCTTCCTAAGGGTGCTGAGATTCACTTTAAGCGCCACATCAAACAGCACACCAAAGCTGCCTAAGCAGTCTGGTGGTCGCTATTCCAGATTTTATCATCTGTGAGCAATATTTCCACGGCCACCTTATCACAGGTGGCCGTTTTTTTATTCGATTGTCCCGCCTTCTATTATCATGCGTTTAAGAAGAAAATACAGCATGACACGTCATGCAGAGTTCAACCAGGCGCGTGAGCAAGGCACAGCTAAGAGTGGGCGCTTCCTTGTTGTCAGCACATTACCTGTAACAGGGCTTAGCCGTCACAAAGCAGGAATTATCATCACCAAGAAAATTGGTAATGCTGTCACCCGAAACCGGCTTAGGAGGCGAATCCACAACATACTCGCCAAGCACATCAATGAAGTCGACTGTTCTCAAGGTAATCGCTACATCGTGACCATACTACGCTGGCGAGCACCACAAGCCAACAGTCATGAGCTAGAACAAGACTGGTTAAAACAAGCATCTAAACTGGGCTTGCTTAACTCACCCTATTAATTCAATACCCGTATTTTCCTGCTCATATGATAGCCAAGATCCTGAGCGGACTTATATTCTTCATCATCCGCATTTACCAAAAAGTGATCAATCCAGCTATTAAAGCTGTTACTGGTCCTCATACTGGATGTAGATTCCACCCCACATGCTCCAATTATTTTTTACAAGCTGTCAAAAAGCACGGGCCCTACCGAGGGTCTTGGCTTGGGACTTGTCGAATATTGCGATGTCACCCATGGGGTAAATCTGGAGACGACCCGGTTCCTCCCAAAAAATAATTTCAAACAATACCATCAACCACTAATCATTAATCAACATGGACCGTAAAGCATGGATCATACTTTCAATCTGCGGATTGCTACTCGCGCTCAATTTTTATTACCGACCCGAGCCAGCAAAGCCAGTTCCGGTAGCCACCCAAACAGATACGAACGACAATGGGGGCTCTCGAGAGAGTAACAATAGTGACTCTATCGATAACAACTCTGCCACACCGAGAGGTGAGATGTTTAAAGAGACTCCTATTCCAACTGTAGGAGAAAATATCGAAACCTTAACGTCTGTAGACAAAAAGGGGAACAAGCTTGTTGAGTTCGCCATCTCTTCCAGTGGCGGTGGCATCAAAACGGCTACCCTGCTAGATCAGTTCGCTGTTGGCTCAAATACCAAAAAAGTGGTGCTCAACATGCATTCACCAGCAACCATTGGATCTATATGCGAGGGACCAGATGACTTCACGGATTTATACTACGACCTGGTAAAAGACGAAGACGCTATTTATTGCCAAGCAACGACATCTGAAGGTCTCAAAATTACCAAGAAATGGTCCCTAGAGCAGGAACTGGGTGAAGCTGGTGCACCATGGACGATCAATTTAACCATCACCGTCACCAATAATGGTCAGAGCAAAATTCAATTATCTGATTACTCCCTCTATGCTGGATCTGCTTCGCCACTTCACCCCAGTGAGTGGGAAAACCAAGGTGGCGCATTTTATCTCGATAATGGATCACTGACTAACAAAGACAGTAGTTGGTTTAAAAAAGGCTTCTTCCGAGGAGCTCGCCAATTATTCAGTGAAACAGTAAACGAGCTCGAATACGCAGGAGTATCTAACCAATTCTTTACTACATTAATTCGACCCGACAGAAAATATGCCTCTAACTTCTGGGCAAAGTCTAGCAGTGTTCGTATTCCCGGTGATGATCCGGAAAGCCCAAAATATGGGGTTCGTGCAGGGTTCTCATTGCCTGAACGCAAACTCGGTCCCGGTGAGCTAGAGAATTTATCCTGCAAACTTTATATCGGACCAAAGTCATACAGCATATTAAAGAAAATGGAGACCGATACCGCTGAGGTAATGAACTACGGATGGTTCACCCCAATCAGCGTTTTGCTTAACAATGTGCTAAACTGGTTGCATGATATCGCTTTTTCAAAAACCGCTGACAAATGGTCATGGGGGCTCGCCATTATTGCGCTGACAATCCTGATCCGTATTGCCATCTGGCCACTGCACAACAAGTCCACGCGCACAATGAAGCGCATGTCTAAACTGCAGCCGCTGATGAAAGACTTGCGGGAAAAGTATAAGGATAATCCTAACAAGTTGAATCAAGAAACGATGAAGCTCTACAAGGAATACCAGATCAATCCAATGGGTGGCTGTCTGCCAATGTTCCTCCAAATCCCCATTTTCTTCGGTTACTACCGCATGCTCCAGTATGCAGTCGAGCTTCGTGGCCAGAGTTTTCTGTGGGTAGATGACCTATCCATGCCAGATACCGTTTATGAGCTCCCATTTGGATTACCATTTTTAGGCGATAAGGTGCCAGTTAACCTGTTACCTATCTTAATGGCTGTGACCATGGTCTTGCAGATGAGAATGACACCTAAAACGGGAGACAAAATGCAGCAACGCATCTTCATGCTAATGCCACTCATGTTTTTCTTCTTTTGTTATAATTTTGCCTCCGCTTTAGCACTCTATTGGACCACGCAAAATATTTTCTCTATCGGTCAAACATGGTTAACCAACCGCATGCCAGAACCTGAACTGCAGAAACGCAACAAACCAGGAAAGCCAGGAAAGAAAACATTCATGGAGCGTATGGCTGAGCGTGCTGAGCAGATGCAGAAACAACAAGCGGGTGGAACCAAAGGTACTATGCGCAACGCCACTCCTTCAGATAAAAAACCAAGTAAGAAACGCAGCCCAAAAACTGGGGGATAAATTACAACCTGTGAATGATGAACCCTACTATTGGGTACGTTTTTCTTCACCCAATAATTCAGCAAAAACCATCGTCCCTGCGTCGGTTTCTAGTGTGCTAATTACAGTAACATCTTGAGTAGTATTAAGCTTATTACTTGCGTTATTTACTACTATCATCGAACCATCTGGCATATAGCCAACCGCTTGGTTTTCGTCTTTTCCTGTCCGAACTAATGGTAAGCGAATACGCTCACCGACTGCTATTTTTGGTTTTAACGCCTGGTTAAGATCATTGATATTAAGTGCTTTAACCCCTTGTAAACGAGCTGTTTTTGCCAGTGCCTCATCTGAGGTTAACAGTTTTGCTCCAACCAAGCGGCATAGAAATAATAAGCGCGCATCTGTAGAGTCTGTATCTTCATCTGGCTCTGAATCTTGAATCGTAATTTGGAATTTGTTGCTGTTTTGCAACCGTTCCAGAACCTGTAGACCTCTCTCGCCTCTGGCTTGCTGGCTTTCACCATCCGAGTTGGCCATGATGTGCAAATCTTCAAAAACAAACCGAGGTATAATCAAATTACCCTCAATAAAGCCGGTACTCAGGACCTTGTAGAGACGGCTATCGGTAATGATATCAATATCTAGTAGGAGGGGTGGTCCCGGTGCTGATTCTTGGTGAAATCGTATGTAGGGAATGAGCAGAGAAAAGTCGTCTCGTCCACTTCGCAAAGCTAAGACAGACCCCAAAAAGCCCAAACTAGCATACAGAGCCGCATTAATTACCAAGGTAACGGATTCGAGCTGATCCACTTTTCCAAGTAAGGTAGCTTCAATAAGCTTCACTAAGCCGCGAGATAATAGCCATGCACAAAAAACGCCTATTAGTAAACCGACTGTTGCATTCGAAAAACCACGTAGGGTGAATTTTTTTGTCAAAGATTCTACTAGTATAAAGAACAAAGCCAACACCAAGCCACCTAACACACCGATCCATATTTTTTCAGATCCTGCTATATGATTAGCCATTGCAGCTCCTGCGAGCTCACAGATTAATAAGTATAATAATCTAGCTATGTTAATGGATCGTATACCTTTGAGCCTTTCCATAAATGGCACAATGCATAATTCATTTCCACTCGGCAAGCCTAAGTATTATATCGGTTGATTGTGCCTTATTGATTTCTTGTAAATTAATGACATAGCAATCAATTTTGTTTTATGCAAATTCCAGAATTTATAACACATGAAGATGTTATGTTTTTTGATACTGATTGTGCTGGGGTAGTAAACAATATTGCCTACTTACGCATGATAGAAACATGTCGAACTCATCTTGGTGCAAGCATGGGAATGAATCTTAAGGAAATGGCCAACAACCGTTTATTTCCGGCGGTTGTTCGCACAGAAATTGATTACCGAATACCCGCCTTACTAGGTGATAGAGTCAAAATCTTAGGCAAACTTGATAAATTAGGACGCGCACGCTTCTGGTGTTCATTTGTTATGACGAGAGATACAGATGATAAAGTTTTAGTAACTTGTCGGCAGTCTCTCGCTCTCGTACAAATGAGCAGCGATCAGGAAGGCAGGCCTACTCGTATACCTCAAGAGTGGCATCAGCAGTGGGCTAAGGCACTTACTTAAAACTATATCAGCCTTACTGTTCTTGGGTTTTAATTCTCATCAGATGTAGCCTGAATATCAGTCAAAGCCGCAATGAAGTCTCCAAGTATTTCTGCTGGCACCATAATTGTGTCTCGATTACCAGATACATCCTCAGTGATCTTGACGACTTTTCCCCGAGCGTTTTGTTTGAGATCTAAATAGAACGTTTTACGCTCAGCTAATATTTTTTCTGTATGCAATAGGTCGTCGTTCTTCATAGATAATTCTTTGTGGTGTATTTTTATTTCTCCATAGCTGTAACAAATCGTCAAGTCACTAGTTTTAATACTCATGTAATCAAATCAGAGGAAGTTATTCACCTCTTCTATGATTAGTTTATTTAAACCCTTTATATATTCTTCTTCTTCTATTTGTGAGTAACTTACTTAAACACGTGTTGCACATGATAAGGCTGGGCGTTCCACAGGATTAATAACGTGAGAAAAAGCTCATTAGCATTCCGAATAGAAGGTGTAGGGACAAGACCAAGACCAAGATAAACACAGACACTGACAACTTACTCACAAAAACAAGGCGGTTCTTCACAGCTTGCAAAAACCTACAACTCAAGCACACAATAACGCATGCCCAAGTTCAAAGACGACAAGTATTGGATGCTATTGGCCATAGAACAAGCTTTCAAAGGGCGCAGCACATGCGCCCCAAATCCGCCGGTGGG
>CBFHPA010000026.1:0-33346 GCA_965657565.1 Oceaniferula sp. | reverse complement strand
GAGTAGTGGTTGAAGGAGTTCATCTTCACATCGCCAAAGCCCTTACCCTTGCTGTAGCTGTTCCAGCGTTCCCAGATGGTGGTGGCACCCTGCTCAATAGAATAGCCCCATGACGGGAAGGTAGTATTTTGGATGATGCGGTATGCGAGGTCACTACGGCCCATCTCGGTAAGCGTAGGCAAGAGAATCGGAATACCGAGGAAGCCGGAGGAGAGGTGATAGTTGTCTTTTTTGATACGCTCAACAAGGTGCACCTCGGCTTGCTTGCGCTGTTCTTCTTTCAGCAGATCAAAAGAGAGCGCCATGCAATAGGCGGTCTGCAGATCACTCTCGATCTTGCCATCGGGTTTGACAAAGGTTTTCTGGAAATGGGCGCGAATATCCTGGAACTGTTTGTTGTATTTACTGGCATCATCCAGCTTACCAAGTGCTGCTGCCATCTCTGCCATCAGGCTAGTGGTGTAGGCATGGTAAGCAGCCGAGATAAGGGCTCCCGGCGGACGACCACCGGGAGCGAGCCAGTCACCCCATGTGTGCGCCTTTCTGCCTCCGAGGCCGTCTTTACCACACGCATCCATGTAACGGACCATGGCGTCATAGTAGGTGTCGATCATGCGGGTATCACCGTAGACCTTCCAGATCGTCCACGGGCAGATGATGCCGGCACATGCCCATGCGGCGGCACCGTGACCGTGGAAGACGGGAGCCTGGTTGCCGAACAGCCCCTGATGGTTCTGGGTGTCCATGAGATCGATCATCCACTTGGTAAAGAACTCGGAGATGTCTTGGTTATAAGTTCCCGTGCGGATAAAAACCTGGGTGTCACCCGTCCAGCCAAGCCGCTCATCGCGCTGCGGACAGTCGGTGGGAACTTCGAGGTAGTTAGAGCGCTGACCCCAGATGATGTTTTGGTAGATTTTGTTGACCATTGGGTTTGAGCATTCAAAGGAGCTGGCCTCAGGCGAGTCCGAGTAGAGTGCCACACCGGTGATGGTGTCAGCAGTGGGTTTTTCTCTGAGGCCGGTGACTTGCACGTAACGATAACCGTGGAATGTGAAGCGAGGCTCCCAGACTTCTTCCCCACCCCCTTTAAGAATGTAGGTATCAACCGCACGAGCTGAGCGCAGGTTGATCGTGTAAGCACTGCCGTCATCCTTGAGCATCTCGGCAAAGATCATCTTTACTTTGTCACCAGCCTGACCGTTTACTTTCAAACGAGCCCAGCCGGAAAAGTTCTGACCGAGGTCAAAAACGTAAGTGCCTGGCTTGGGCTCGGTCACCTTGAGTGTAGGCAGCTCTTTGACAGCTCGCACGGGAACCCCGGGATAAGCCTGGATGAGGGGCTTGATCGAGGAACCAGTGACGACGGGAGACCAGCTGCTTTGATCAAAGCCAGCAGTATTCCAACCGGGCATTTCAAGGCGGGCATCGTGGACTTCACCCGCCTGCATGTCGGATTCGATGATCGGGCCGTAGGCCGCTTTCCAACTAGGGTCGGTGGCAATGGTCTCGGAGGTGCCATCCTGGTAATCAATGTGAAGCTGGGCTTTGAGGCGCAGCTTGTTGCCGTATTTGTTCTGGCCGACGCAGCTGATGTTGCCCCTGAACCAGCCATCAGCAAGAATAGCGCCGACAGCATTCGGACCCTCTTTGAGAAGATCAGTCACATCATAGGCACTGTAGTAGATGCGTTTTTTGTAGTCCGTCCAGCCAGGCATGAAGACGTCATTACCAACTCTCTGGCCATTGAAACTGAGCTCGTAGATTCCCTGAGCGGTGGCGTAGACGATTGCCCGCTTAACACCTGAAGAGACTTTGAATTCCTTCCTCAGATAAGGTGCAGGCAGATACTGTTTTGGTCTGCCGATAGTGAGGTCGCAGATAGCGTTCTCTGCGGTGACTGAGCCTGATCCCCAGTCATCAACACGCCATTGTGCCTCAAGCACTTTCTTCTCCTCGTAGGCAGGGTCTTTGCCTGCGAAGTCATTGGTGACTTTCAAGCTCAAGTTGCCCGCATCGACATGGGCTTGCAGCTTATCCTTGATGTCGATTTGTTTCTTCGGGTTGCCCTTGATACCATAGAGGGCTTTCAAGATGGTGATTTTGTGTCCCTTGCCGGCGAGTTCCGCCTCACGGGTCGGTGTTATTTTTCCAGGATTGTCGTGGCCAATCCACTGCGCCTGCCAGTCGCTTTCCTTGAGCAGACCCATCGACCAGATAGCCGGCTTACTCCACGCAGAGGGCTCGTCGTTCTGATCCCAGACGCGCACTTTCCAAAAGACTTGCTGCTCAGATGCCAACACTTTGCCAGCATATTCAATGTGGTTGGACTGCTCAGTCTGTATCTTGCCGCTGTCCCACAGGTCTCCTTGGTTCTGATCCAGGACGAACTGACTACTGGCACAAAGGATCTGGTAAGCACTTTGCCGCCAGCCGCGCGCATCAGACTGAGGTAACCAGCTCAACCGTGGCTGGGTGATGTCTATGCCGAGTGGATTGTTGTGATATTCGCAGCGTAGCTTGCTGGGCTCCGCAGCATTGGCCGGAAGGCAAAAACAGACCATCAGCACGATTAGGCTGAAAGGGGTGAGTAGCTTGCGGACGTTTTGGCGTGCTGCTTGGCATGTCTGTTTAGGTGTCTTGGATGAAATCATTGGTTCTTTAGGATACTTTGTAGTAAGAGTGTTTACTTATCTTGGTGCCAGAGTGTAATGACGCATTACAAACATACTACCCCTCTTTTGGGTGAGGCGATAAGTCTAACAATAGGCGGGGAAGCCGAGTCGCATACGCTCAGCTAATGCACCATCTTTCAGCATACAGCCATCGCGCCAAGACGTTTATTGATTCCTCAAATGAAGCTGCAAGATTCGCTTCAACTCAGCAATAGCCTCGGGATCAGTATGGGCTGAATGGTCGGATGGAACGATCTTTTCTGATGCGGCTCGCTCAAGATGGGAGCTCCAGTAGGGCACTACGCCATCACTACTCTCTGGCTCATCACCACGTTTGGTTCCTCCACCCTTGCCTCGATCCCCGATGATCGAGTGATAAGTTATACCGCGGGCAACCGGCTGCTTCAGGGTGAAGCTCAGGAGTGGATTGCCGGGCTTGAGTCGGGCAACACCATCCAGCGGATCCGTGCCGCCAGCCAGCTCACGCCCGAGCGCCGTGAGGGATCTTGCTACCTCTGGGATTTGCAGGGTGAGCAAGTCACGTGGCACTTGCACAAGCCAGGAGACAAAATGACCGATCCAGTTATCTGCCATGTCACTACCGCGATGTGGCGTGGCAATGAACACAGCCCGCTTCACAAAGTTGGGCGGCGCTTTCTCCAGCATGGTGGTCATGGCCTGACGGGACCGGTCTGAGATTGACAGTTTTTCAATCGGCATGTTGAAAAGCTGATCAGAGGTTCCGCGAAAATCACGAATCTGAAAGCTGGTGATTAAGCCCCCCATGGAGTGGCCGACAAGCACAACCCTGTCGACATTCTTACCCGCGCCACGGTGCCGTAGTTCCTGGTGCATTTCCTCAAGACCCTGCCGCAACCCTGCAGCTGGATACATCGGTGGTAAGCCAGTGGGGTAATAAAAACCATAGACCTGATAATTCTCACGGAACCACTTTTCCGCCAGCAGGGCATTGTAGGGCTTAAGCCATGTGGCAGGCCGTGAGCCCAAGCCATGGGTAAAGACTACTGGGATTTTTGTGGGGTTAATAATCTCAACACTATAAAGGCCCATTTCGTTGATAAAATCAGCAGGTCTGCGAACCCCCCTCCACCCTAGACGTTTGGTCTGTTGCTGCACCATGGCTGCAATGAGCGGGGTCGTGAAGTTGGTCGCAAGAGTGCGCGCGGCACCTCGGAACCATACCTGGTCACCATGGCTTGTGTTGCAGAGGGTGATACGAGCATGCCCCTTGGAGGGAAACTCAACCAGTGCCGTAGCAGATGCCTCAATACCTACAGGATGCAGGAAGGGGTTGGCTTTTTTTCTCTCCGCAGAGTAATTGATACGGCATACCATGGGCGCACCAATGCCTTCTTGAATCTTGAGATCAGCATTATCAACCTTGCAGGCATCGGCAAAGGTCATAGAGTCGAACTGCTCTGGCTGATACAGATTTTTACCTTTGGCATAGGTGATGCGGTAGCAGCTGGACTTGCCTGCTGGACGATCAGATTCTGGATACATCAAGGCCAGCGCGTGCCCAGTAGCATGGCGGTGGATCCGTGCTTCGTCTCCTTTGTTAAGGGATTTTGCCAGCGTGCGCTCCGCCACTTCCAGATAGAGGTCAACCGCCTGACCCGGATTTTTCCTGCTGAGCTTGGCGGCCCGCTGCAGCATCTCCTCAAGAGGCAGCAAGGCGGGACGGTCCGGCTCCTCGAGGGTGCGCTCAAAGCTACGGAAAGACTGGCTCGCCGACCAGCGGGTCAGATCAAGCCCACCGCCACAGCCGCTTAGGCCTGCCACCATCAGTAGCAGACACGCGGTCGAGATAAGCCGGAGTGATGTCAATGTATCTAGGGCGGGTTGGTGATGGTGATGGTTTTACCTGGCGAAGCTGTTCGCTCGACAAGCGGATTCAGTCTCAGAAAAAGAAATTCACCAAGGTCGAAGCCTCCAACTTCACCACGCAACATGGTGAGAGCACCCTCTATCTTCTCCCCGCCACGCTCTATGACCATCTTTCCCTCAGAGCAACCGGAGGAACTCCGGATGATCAACACTTGGCCCGCTTGCTGCTCATAGGGCTTAAGGAGGTAGGATGTTTGCGCCAGCAGGGTGGCAGGCAGGGTAGCTAGAATAAGTGTCAGTAGCAATCGATTCACATCAGGCATATAAAGACGGAGAGCTTGCTAGTAAACGCTTTTCGGTTGTCATTTGGTTGGCGCATACTGAACCTACCGCCTTTCACTATACACTAAATACACTATTCATCATTCAAAATACACTATTCTCGCCATGCAAGCGAGCTGGTGCAAGGCTATGCCAGCACTCCTTTGATCACGTGTGCGTGCTCGACTCCGGTAAGGCGCTGGTCGAGGCCCTGGAAGGGGAAAGTGAAGCGCTCGTGATCAATACCAAGTGTGTGAAGCATAGTGGCATTGAGGTCGCGGACGTGCACGGGATCCTTGAGAATATTGTAGCCGAAGTCGTCAGTGTCACCGTAGGTCGTTCCTCCCTTAATACCTCCACCCGCCATCCACATGCTGAAGCAACGACCGTGGTGGTCACGCCCACTACCGAGTGATCCCTGACTGTAGGCCGTGCGGCCAAATTCCCCGCCCCAGATAACGAGGGTATCGTCTAACATGCCTCGCTGCTTGAGGTCGGTCACCAGAGCGGCTGATGCCTGGTCCGTGTCCTTGCACTGGGCACGCAGGTGCTTGTCGAGAGCACCGTGTTGGTCCCAACCGCGGTGAAACAGCTGGGAGAAGCGCACGCCACGCTCCGCCATACGGCGGGCGAGCAGGCAGTTGTAGGCGAAGGTCCCTGGCTCTCGGGCATCCTCTCCGTAGAGCTCAAAAGTACTCTGAGGCTCGTCTGAGAGGTCGGCAATTTCCGGAGCAGCAGCCTGCATGCGGAAGGCCATCTCATACTGGGAAATACGGGTGGCGATCTCGGGGTCACCATGGGTTGAGTATTTCATCTCATTAATCGCAGCGAGTTTGTCGAGCTGGGCGCGGCGGTTTTCACGGGTGATACCCGGAGGGTTGTTCAAGTAGAGTACAGGATCATCGCCACTGCGCAGCATGACGCCTTGGTGACTGGAAGGCAGAAAACCACTGCCCCAGAGGCGAGAGAAAATCGGCTGGCCGGGATTTTTACCATTTCCCTGCGATAGCAGAACCACGTAGGAGGGCATGTTCTGGTTGTCACTACCCAGACCGTAGCTGGCCCAGGCACCGGCACTGGGCTGGCCCGGGATCTGGGATCCGGTATTGATCAGGGTAATACCCGGGTCATGGTTGATCGCCTCGGTGTGCATGGAGCGCACGACCGCGATGTCATCGACTACTTGGGAGGTATAGGGCAAGAGATCACTCATCCAGGTGCCACTCTGGCCGTGCTGGGCAAATTTCCCGATGGATCCGAACAAGGGAAAGTTTTTCTGATTGGCAGTCATACCGGTGAGACGCTGCCCTTGGCGCACACTGTCCGGCAGGTCTTCACCTTGGCGTTTTTTAAGCTCCGGCTTGTAATCAAACAGGTCTAAATGGGACGGCCCCCCGGACATGAACAAATAGATCACCCGCTTGGCAGCTGGTTTGAAATGCGGCAAATTCGGCAGGCCCAGGCCCTGATGCTGTGCTGCTGTCTTGGAGGCACCAAAGAGCTGGTTGTTTGAGCCTAACAAAGATCCCAAAGCAATACCTCCCAGGCCTCCGTAAGAGCGCTGTAGAAAGGTGCGTCGGCTGATTTCGCGGTTAAAATTCTGGAAGTCGTCTGTGTTCATTGGAATGCTCTGCTTAGTGAGTGAGGGCCTGGCTAGAAATTACTCGCGGGTGATGGTTTCATCCAAATTAAGGATGAGCGATGCTACGGCAGTGAGAGCCGCGGTTTTATTTTTCTGCTGATCACTCATCTGTGCCAGTGGTGCCCGGCCATAGACTAGATAGCTATCACGCTTCTCAGCTGACTGGCCGAAGTACTTTATTTGCTCTTGATAAGAGGATTTAAGAAATGCCAGTTCCTGGCTCGAAGGTTGACGTGAGGTGGCCAAGCGGAAGCCATGTTCAATCTGCCCGTCTGTTTCTTCACCTGCTTTGATCATTCTCTGGGCTAGTCCGTGGGCAGCCTCGCTGTATTGAGGTGCATTGAGCAGTGCAAGCGACTGAAGCGGGGTATTGGTGAGTGAGCGGCGGGCGGCACAAGTCTCACGGTTACCCGCATCAAACGTGGTCATCATCGGTGGCGGCAAAGTGCGCTTCCAGAAATGATACATACTGCGCCGGTATCCGCTGTTGTCGGTGTCAGGATAAAATTGAGATGCTGTCCAGCGGCCATGAGCATAGAAACTGATCTGCTTCCACAGGCCATGCGGTTGCACCGGGTATGAACTAGGGCCGCCAACTTTCGGGTTGAGCAAGCCAGCAATGGCAAGTGCATTATCACGGACGTATTCTGCAGATAGTCGATATCTTGGAGCTCGAGCTAGCAGTCGGTTATAGGGGTCTTGCTCTCGGAGCCCCTCGGTGCTGCGTGATGATTGGCGATAGGTCTGGGTGCTCACCATCAATTTTACGAGCTTGCGCAAATCCCATCCACTGGCAACAAACTCGGCAGCCAACCAATCAATCAGCTCGGGGTGTGATGGCCACTCTCCTTGGGAGCCGAAGTCCTCTGCTGTTTTGACAATTCCGGTGCCAAAAATCATCTGCCAGTAGCGGTTGACGATGACCCGGGCGGTGAGTGGATTGGAAGAGTCCGTCAACCAATTTGCCAAGGCAAGGCGGTTCGGTTTGACGCCCTCAGGTAGCATACCCAACGCCGCGGGAACACCTCCGGTGACTTCCTCAAGCGGCTTATTATACTCGCCGCGATCAAGGATGTAGGTTTTTCGATCCGCCTTGCCCTCGTCCATGATCATGACACTGGTTTTGCCAGAGGTCATAGCTCGCTTGAGCACATCAATTTCCACGTTAATATTGCGTGAGAGCAAACCCATCTGGGGGTTATCAAGCCCGAAACTCGTGATAATTTGTCGTTGCTTGTTGGGATCACGCAGATGGTCTGGTTTTCTCAACTCTGCTAGGATGGGCTCTTTGCTCTGGGCTCTCAACCCACGATATCTGGCAAACACATCTCCCCAGGGACCCTTGCCTAGTGGTGCTACAACTGCCGCTGCATTAAAGCCGGCCACATTCGCTTTCCTCTCCCACTTCTCAGGTGACTTGAATGCGACCTGCCAGCTGCTGTCGGTGACGAGGTGGTTACCATCAGAGGAATGCATGTAAGCAAACAAGGCAGCAAGCCCAGCTCCAAATTCCCAGTCCTTGCCCCGAATGGCGATGAGATTGTCGCCTTTCTTGAGCCGCGACGTGATGTTGATCACAGTGGGCTCGCGCCAATCCTTGTTACCCTGTAGCTGGTCACCGTTGATCCAAATTTCAGCCTCATTGTCGCAGCTAACGAAGAGCTGAACAGACTTCGGAACTTTAGCAAGCTTGAAGGTCTTGCGGAAGTAGTTGAAGACATGGCCCTTGCCTGCTTTGTTGATCCAGATCCAAGAAGGGCTTTGCCCCTTGAGTTTCGGGTCTTTAGCAAACTGCGCGTTGAGCTGAGCGGCACTGCTTACTGGGAAGTTGGTCCCGATGCCCTTGAGGGTCTCTGGCTTTGCAAGGACGGAGGCTTCCCATTGCTTTCGTGCCTTACCGAGGTAGATCTCAGGGAAGAGTCGGTGTTGCTCGAGCATATCGATGCGTTTCTGGCAGTCTGCCTTAAAAACATTTTTGTCCTGCAGGAAGGGCTCCACCTGAATGACAGGCTTGGTGTTGCCTCCCCCACCGGCTCCCATACCAGGCTCACTGGAGTGGTTAAAGAAGGCGAAGAAGCGATAATAATCTTTTTGTGAGATCGGATCATACTTGTGATCGTGACACTGGGCACATTTTACCGTGAGGCCCAGAAAGGCGGTGCTGACGGTGTCAATTTTGTCAGCGATGGCAGAGACGCGATACTCCTCTTGAATGGTTCCACCCTCGTGGGTATTCATGCTGTTTCGCAGGAAGCCGGTGGCCACCTTCTGCTGCACGCTCGCATTGGGAATCAGATCCCCCGCCACCTGCTCGCGGATGAACTGGTCATAGGGCATGTTGTTTTTGAAAGCTTGGATCACCCAGTCCCGCCATGCCCACATGTCGCGGTGGTCATCCACCGAGTAGCCATTGGTATCCGCGTAGCGTGCCACGTCGAGCCAGTCTAGGGTCAGACGCTCGGCAAAGGCCTCACTGTTGATGAGCTTGTCAATGGTTGCCGCGTAACCGGCTTCCGGGTCAGCCAAAAAGGCGTCCACTTCCTCCAGGCTCGGTGGTGTACCGGTGAGGTCGAGATGGAGGCGGCGCACCAAGGTCTCCGGAGGCGCAGGTGGCGAAAAGCTGAGGCCTTTTTTCTGAAGTTTTGTCGCAATAAATTGATCAATGGGATTGTCACTACCAGTGGTGGCTGCCTCCTTGGGGAGCTCGGGCCGTTTGACCGGCTCATAGGCCCAGTGCCCGGTGTAGGGGGCTCCCTCGGCAATCCATCTTTTGAGCAAGGCGACCTCCTCTGGTGTGGTCGGCTTTTTATGTTTGGGCGGCGGCATCAGCTTGTCCTCATCATCGCTGATGATGCGCTTGATGATCTCGCTATTTTCAGGATCGCCCGGCACGATGGCAAAATACCCCCCAAGATCAGCAAAGGCACCTTCCTTGGTGTCCATGCGGTAGTCTGCATCTCGATCCTGAGAATCGGGCCCATGACAAGCAAAGCACTTCGCTGAGAGAATCGGGCGGATGTCCCGGCTGAAATTAAGTGGCTCCTGCTCAGCTGCCAAGACGGCAGGGCTATTGCCAATAACTGCCAACAAGAGGGCAAGGGCAGGAGATGTCGCAAAAATCTTCATCTGTTCTATATACTGCAGTTTTTTATCAGGCTTTTCGCTTACGTCGACTAAACCATGTTTTTTTCAAAATTGTGTTTATAATATAACAGGGTATGTCACCTCGTCTACTACCTGTTTGGGTGTTTTTAAAACCGCAAATCGGCTATTTTTTATCGATTAACAAAGCATAGCCGGCTCAATTCCAGTTTAATTCATTTCTGAGATGTTATGCCATGAGTATGATATATCAAATAATTTAAGCGGGAGGATTTTTCAAAATCACTGCACCCTTCCGACAAACCATTGAACTTTTACACCAGGAGACAGTAATTACTTGTCTGCCTTGGAGTGCTTGTTGCGCCAGTCGTTGGCAGCAGTATATTGGGAGTTTACAGAGGTCATTTTTGCGCCTGATTTTTTTCGCCAGGTGTGCAGCATCTTTTTCATTCTTACGGCAAGTTTGGGCTTTTGTTCAGCGAGGTCGTTTTGCTCGCCGATGTCCTCGCGCAGATTGTAGAGCTCCACCTTGCCGCTTTCATAAACCTCGATGAGTTTGTAATCCCCCATGCGCACGGCTCCAGCCGGGCCCATGGTATTGATGTGATGGTAGTGTGGGTAATGGAAATAAATCGCCTCGCGGCCAAGGGTAGCTTTTTTACCATTGAACAGGGGCTTCAGGCTGACACCATCAACGTGCTGTTGCGGGCGCAGAGAAAGCCCGGCGAGATCCAAGAGGGTCGGGTAGATGTCCGTGCTTACCACGGGCTCCCTGACCTTGAGTCCGGGTTTGATCGCCGCGGGGTAGCTGATGATCAAGGGACTGCGGATACCCCCTTCGTAGACCCATGCCTTGCCAGCTC
Source organism: Oceaniferula sp. (assembly GCA_965657565.1). Lineage (GTDB taxonomy): Bacteria > Verrucomicrobiota > Verrucomicrobiia > Verrucomicrobiales > Akkermansiaceae > Oceaniferula. Next base: position 22,895 of record CBFHPA010000026.1, on the reverse strand, counting down.
GTAGCGGCAAGCTGGAGGTGGGCGAGTTTGGCCCGGAGCCAGTGGACAAGCCACCGTTGTCAGAGAGAAATACAATGATGGTGTTTTCAAACATCCCGCGTTTTTTCAAAGTGGCAATGATGCGGCCGATGTTCTGGTCCATGCTCTCCACCATGCAAGCATAGGCAGCATTGCTCTGCACAGAGCGCGAGATACTCTGGTGGTCTTTGATGCCGTCGTTTGCCTTCTGATCAAGCCCCATGACCTTGGCCTTCTGGTTGTATTTTTTTAGCTTAGATTTATCCGGAATGATCGGGGTGTGCACGGTGTAGTACCAGAAGTTAAGGAAGAACGGCTGCTGTCCCTGTCCTGCCTGTTTTTCAATGAACTTAATCGCCTTGTCAGTGAGAGCGTCGGTGAGGTAATCGCCCTCCTTGCCATCCTGCATGTCCGGCACGTTAGTACTGGGATGTTGTTTGCTCTTGTAAGGAAAATAGTAAGAGCCCGGCTGGCCCATCTTGTGACCAGCGATGTTGAGATCAAAGCCATTGGCCTCAGGGTAGTGCTCACGCCCCTTCATGTGGTGGGTCTGCAAGTGCCACTTACCAATGTGGGCGGTGGTGTAGCCGGCACCCTTGAGTGCCTCAGCCAGGGTGATATCCTCGGGCGGAATGTTGCCCACCACCTCCGGCGGGATGAGTTTGTGTTTTGGCCCCATACTTCCGCGCGATCCACTGTGGTTGGTCAGGCCAATGCGGCTGGGATACTTGCCGGTAAGGACACTTGCCCGCGTGGGAGAGCACACTGGGTTAGCCGCGTAGGCATCTGTAAAGAAAACGCCCTCACTGGCCAACTTATCCAGATGCGGTGTTTCGTAATACTTGCTGCCAGTGATTCCCAAGTCAGCCCAGCTCAAGTCATCGATGAGGAAGAGGATGATATTGGGTTTTGCCTTGGCTTGCTGCGCGTCGGTGTCAGCGGCTGTGAGGCCGGCCAGGAAGACAATCAAGATGACTATTTTTTTCATATCGAAAAGGCACCACGGTGAACTCTGCATGCCTGTATCAGACTTAAGATATTTCAATAGAGTCCGCAACCCCCATTATGGGGGGTATCAGTGACACCTGGATAAGGCTTTTCCCTTGCCAAGTATCGCATGCAGGCGGATATTGCGGCTGATGTTGTTGCGCCTAATACCACACTCCCGCATTCCATGGCTTGTTATCGCTGTCATTTGTCTCTGGCCTACCACAGCAATCTGCCAAAGCTACGCTCCTAGCCGAGAAAATCCTCCCGTAGTCACCCGTGAATTCCGCGGTGCATGGGTTGCGAGTGTTTTTAATATCGACTGGCCAAGTAGTAATAAGCTCTCTCGCAGCGCCCAACAAAATGAGCTGCGCTCAATGCTCGACCAAATGGCTAGGCTAAAGCTCAACGCCATTATCTTCCAGGTTCGCCCTAATGGTGATGCACTCTACAAATCCGGTATCGAACCATGGAGCCCATGGCTAACAGGAACCATGGGGCGCTCTCCCGGTTATGACCCCCTCGCCTTTTGTATTGCTGAAGCTCATGCTAGAGGCATAGAGGTGCATGCGTGGTTTAACCCTTTTCGGGCTCTCCCGAATGCATCAATGCCAACATCTCGCGATCATGTTTGCCGCACACACCCATCACACATTTGTGATTTCAAAACCTATCGTTGGATGAATCCGGCGAGCAGCTTTACACGTCAGCGCGCGCTTTCGGTCATCCTTGACGTTACGCGTCGATACGACATCGACGGCATCCACATCGATGACTACTTTTACCCATACCCCGACCTAGCAAAGAATGGTAAGCATAAGCAGCACTTTCCTGATGGCAAAACCCCATCACAGCGACGCAGTTATGTAGATAGCTTCGTCAAAGACATGTATCATTCGATTAAAAAAACTAAGCCCTGGGTTCGTGTCGGCATCAGTCCATTTGGCATCTGGCGACCTGGTGTACCATCGGGAACTACTGCCGGAGTAGATGCCTACGAACACCTTGCTGCAGACTCACGCAAGTGGCTACAAAAAGGGTGGTGTGATTACCTTTCCCCCCAGCTTTATTGGCGCATTCAAGGTCAACAAAGCTATACTCGTCTTTTGAGCTGGTGGCGTGATCAAGGGAGCCGCCCTGTCTGGCCGGGTATTGCGACCGCGCGCATCAAAAGCACCGAAGATCCCGGCCGCCCCGCAAGTGAGATCATCAACCAAGTCAGCCTATCCCGCACCACGGGTAACAATTACGCTGGCCACGTCCACTGGAGCATGAAATCACTGCGCCAAAATCGAGGTGGTATTGCCAACCTACTCGAAAAAAAATCCTATACCAGTGATGCACTTGTCCCGCCCATGCCTTGGATGAGCAAGTCTCAGCCACTTAGCCCAAGTCTCAAGGTCTCGGGATCAAGGAAAGGAGCCAAGGCACAGTGGTCATCGGTCCGAGGTGCATACAAGTATGCCATTCAGGCGCGCTACGGGAAAAACTGGTTTACCGTGAAGGTCCTCCCAGCATCATCGAAAAGTATGACCTTGGCGGGCAGCCCCGAGGCCATTGCGGTAAGCGCGGTCGACCGCTACGGCACAACGAGTGCCCCCACCGTGGTAGCACGCCAATGATCGGTGCGATTTTTATCCATCACATCTTTTCATGTGACAAAAAGGAGTGGAATTAGCTTGCCCAACATGAGACTTAGCTCTTTACCACTTGCAGCCAAAAATCACTTACGCTAACCACGCATAAGATATGAATAATATCCGTACTTTCATTCTCTGCAGCTCGGCTGCTCTCGCTTGTTGGCTACTCGCCTCCTATACCTATGAACCTCAAATCCCTACTGTTGAGAGTTCTGAAACCTACGTGGGCACCACCGGCAACAAGGCCATAGCACTGGAAGGTCCAAAAATGCCAAACGCTCAAACAAAGGGTCAAAGCAAGGCATCCGAACTTACCACAATGGCTATCATGCAGGGCCAATAAAGCCTGCAAGGGTGTGCGTAAGCCCGGGGGCTTTTTATGCGCTGTAAGAGGGCTTAAACAAGTCTGATTATAAGCAATGCTGATTATCAACTTCGGTTAGTTTTTTTGTTCAAAAAAAATTGAACATTCAGATGTTTAGTGTAAAATTCTGTCTGATGCATTCCAGCGAACAGCCTCATGAAGGGCACATATCCGTCGAACAACGACTCATCTCATTTTTCAGAGATGGCGCGAAAATCGTCGGGCTTCCTGCCTCTGTGGGTGAGATCTTTGGCTTACTTTTTGCATCCCCCAAACCGCTGGCCATGGCTGATCTGGTAGCACGCCTCAACATCAGTAAAGGCTCAGCGAGCCAAGGTCTTAAAATGCTGCGCACTTTGGGCGCTGTTCGCGATGTCGAGTATGACAATGATCGCAAGGGTTATTTCGAAGCAGATATCGAACTAAAAAAACTTGTAGGGGGCTTCATTCGAGAGCAAGTTCGTCCACATATCAGCAGCGGAACCCGCAAGCTTGGCGAACTCGAAGAGGAGCTCGACACCATCAACGATCCTGAGCTACGCAAGTTTTACCAAGAACGAATTAAAGTTATCAAACGATGGTCGGGCAAAGCCAATCTCGTCCTGCCGCTACTACAAAAATTCTTTGGTGAATAATCTATCTTAAACTTTCTAAGACCATGTCTGACACACAATCCGTTCGACTCGCTGAGGCTGAAGATCATGCCTGGTATTGCATACGTACCAAACCAAAGCGGGAACACATTGCGGCCAAAGCGATGGATCAGCTCGAAGGGGTTCAATCATTTTGTCCGCGCCTACGCTACCGCAAAGCAACAAGACGCGGTAAAGTGTGGTGGGTTGAGGCCATGTTCCCAGGTTATGTTTTTGCTTTTTTCTCCCGCCCCCAAAACGAGCGTAACATCGTCCACACCCATGGTGTGATGACGATTCTCAAGTTTGGTGATTATGTTCCCGAGATCCCGAGCTCATTCGTCGCAGATCTGCATCAGCAAATGCAAGAGCTGAGCGAGGGTGAAGAAAATGTCATGACTCTCGAGCCAGCCGTCAACGAAGGTGATGAGGTGGAAATTGCACATGGCGCCTTCCAAGGCTTTCAAGGTACGGTGATTGAGGTGATCCCTGCCCAAGAGCGGGTCAAGCTACTCACTGAGTTTCTCGGTAATCGGCAGGTTGTGGAAACAGACCTCCTGTCTCTACTTTTACCCAACAAACCGGTCCCTGAATAGCTCATCTTAGAGAGTATCATCTAGCCAACAGGCGGTGCCACCTATCACGCTTGTCGCAGGCTAGCTCACTCCTCACTGTTCATCGCAGCGAACTGCAAGAATCCTGTTGGATGGGCGTATCTAAATACATTAGCCCAAAGAATAGCGGCGCGAGGCGTCTCGTTGGATCAAGTAAGTGGAAATGTGCAGCGCCACAGTTCCGCAATCTACGTTGGCAGTCGACATCGCCTTGACAGGGTATCACCCCTTTATCATCTTAACCGCTCATCAGAATAAACGAGATCTACCACGCAATGCAAATAACCACTTTTCTCACCTACGTTTTAGCAATTTTTGTCCTGTCACTCCCACTGACAGCCGACGACCAACGCCCATCCAAACCCAACGTGATCCTCATGTTCGTCGATGACCTCGGATGGCAAGATGTGAAGTGTTATGATGTGGATGAACCCAGCCCGATGGAAACCCCTAATCTTGATAACCTTGCTAAAAAAGGTGTCCAGTTCTGGAATGGATACTCACCTGCCCCCACCTGTGCTCCTTCTCGTTGCGCCTTGTTGAGTGGCGTTCACCCGGCACGCGCTCAAAAGACACACGTTGTTGGTGGAACTCCACCACACCCGCACCACAGCATTGGCTCAACAGTCATGGCCCCCTGGTATAGCGGACGCATGCCAGAGACCACCTTCAACCTGGCTAAAGCCATGAAGGCAGAAGGCTATGCGACCGGCCACACCGGCAAATGGCATATTGCTGTAGAGCACCACGCATTCCCTCAACCGATGGACATCGGCTTTGACTTTACCACTCACCAATCAGGCTACAACACCCGCGGGGCCCAAAGTGGCATGAAAAACCGTCTCAAGGATTTTGCAACCAACGCAAAAAACGACCCCTACCAACTGGATGAAAACGGTTTCGCCAGAGACATCGTCACTACCGAGGCCATCAAGTTCATTGACGATCACAAAGATGAGCCTGTATTCCTCTACTACGCCACCTGGCTGGTGCACACGCCCATCCAGATCAGGAGCAAAAGATTACTCGAGAAATACTGTAAAAAACTCGGGGTGGAATACCCGACCGACCCCGGCAAATGGCTTCTCGAAGGCCAAAACAACCCCTACTACTGCGGCATGGTGGAAACTCTCGACTACTATGTCGGCCAAATCATCTCCTATTTGGAACAAACTGACGATCCCCGCTGGCCAGGACACAAGCTCATCGAGAACACCTACCTAGTCTTTACCTCTGACAACGGCGGTATGGAGGGTGGTGGTGGCCACGAAGTCATCACCGACAACTACCCGCTAGACAGAGGCAAAATCAACGCCAAGGAAGGCGGCACCCGTGTGCCCTTCCTCATCGCCGGCCCGGAAATCAAACAGGGTGTGCAGTCTGATGTCGTCATTAACGGCCTCGACCTCTACCCAACAATTCTGTCATGGGTCGGAGCTAAGCCCAAGCAAGGCAAAATTCTTGATGGGTCCGACCTCTCGAACCTGCTCAAAACAGATGCGACCAGATCGAGTCTGGTCCTAGATACCGACGGCAAACCACGTGACACCATGGTCTGGCATTTCCCACACGCCTCGATGCAAAGCACCATCCGAATTGGTGGCTACAAACTCATCCGCAACCTCAGTCACCTGTTCCACCCAAGTATCCCCCAATACGAGCTCTATCAACTCTACGATCAGGACGGCAAACGCGTCGATATCGAGGAAGCCAACAATCTCGCCGACCAAGATCCGGAGCGAACCAAACAAATGGACCAACGCCTGACCGAGATCCTCACTGAAATGGATGCCAGCCAGCCACTCTACAATACCGACGGCCGGCATGTCTCAGCAAAGTTCAAGAAGTCAGCACCCACCGCACTCAAGCACACCCAGTCAGGAAACAACGTTACCCTCAGCTACAAAGAAAACGGCACCAAACTGCGTAAAGCTCACTTACTATACACTACGAATCCGGGTATTCACAATGAGGAGTGGTTTCGCACACCAGCCACCATCAACCCGGACAACACCGTGACGGCGGTTCTGCCGACTGATGCCACCCACTACTATCTCAATCTGATCGACACCAATCAAGTGCTAGTTAGTTATCCGAAGTGCCCTGACTCGCGAGCCCATATTGAGGCGACCACCAAGGCACTAGGTAAAAAAGCGCATAAGGCTTCATACACGCACTTCGCCCTATCCACGAAGCCCTGAAGCATAAGCCCCTCATCATTATAAAATTGCCTCAGCCGCAGTATCTTTGTGTAGATAAGACCTCATTCACCAGCACCTCTCGACACCATTTCAGCCATGAAAACCTCAAAAGTAATCACTCTCTCACTTATTCTCCCCACACTCGCTTTTCAGTCATGTGGGAAAAAACAAACGACTGACACTGAACAGTCCAATGACGATGGCCACACTGGCAATTGCTGCCCTCCTCCCTCAAAAGTGGTTGAGCCAAGCCCTGGTAGTGGTCAAGCCGAAGAAGCTCAAACACCTGCCCCGACACCACAGCTTGCTGAAACATCTCAGCAGCTCGAAGAACGCCTCCAGTGGTTCCGCGATGCAAAATTCGGCCTCTTCATCCACTGGGGCCCTGCCGCTATCAGTGGTGAGGAAATCAGCTGGAGCATGATGGATCGTATCGAAGGTGGAGACAAACATAAGGTTGTCCCTCGGGAAACCTACATGAACCTCTACAAAACCTTCAATCCAACAAACTTCGATGCCGATGAACTCATGGGCCTCGCTAAAAATGCGGGCATGAAATACTTCGTCTTTGTCACCAAGCACCACGATGGCTTCAGCATGTGGCCTACTAAAGAAAAACGTTTCTCTGAAAACGCAGATTATCCAGAGCACTTCTCCATAGCTGATACCCCATACCAAGGTGACCCCGTTCGCATGATGCAAGAAGCGGGCAAGAAGCACGAGCTCAAGATCGGTTGGTATTACAGTACTCGTGACTGGACTCACCCCGACTACCTGCAGGGTGATAACAAAATTTACAACGACTACTACGAAAACCAAGTCGAAGAACTGCTCAATGAATACGGGCCCGTCGACATGGTCTGGTTCGACCACTGCTTTGGCGACTGGGACCAATACACCATTCCCCGCCTCTATCAGAAAATGTATGCCAACAACCCGAAGCTTCTGGTTAACAACCGTGCCGCCAAAGGCATCAAAGACATTCCTGAAGAATACAAAGCACTTCGCCTTGGTGATTACGATACCCCCGAAAACCGCATGGGCGCCTTTCAGCACGGGCGCGCATGGGAGTCCTGCATGATTCTATCACCTCACACCGATCATGGAGGTTGGTCCTACCGCACTGGTGCGGAGACACGCTCACTCACCGAAACTCTCCAACTACTCTCCTCCTGTGTTACAGGGGACGGCAACATGCTCCTCAACCTAGCACCTCTGCCAGACGGCTCACTCAAGCCCGAAGAGAAAGCCATCCTTGAAGGCATAGCACCGTGGATGGCCAAATACAACGAAGCGATCTACGATACTCGTGGCGGTCCGTGGATCAATGGCACCTGGGGTGGATCCAGCTATCGTGACAACAGCGTATACCTCCACATCTTCAACCCGACTGATGAGCCCATCGTGCTCAACGCTCTGCCACAGCAAATCACCGCTGCCACCACTATCGACGGCCAAGCGATTCCATATAGCCAAGACGATCAGGCAAAAACCGTCTCCATTACCGTACCTGCTGACGCAAGGAATCCACATGTGTCGATCGTCAAGCTGACCCTCGCCAGCCCTGTTACCGGTGTTCTCTATGGTCCAGCTCTCGCCAACGAATCCGAAGTGCAGATTCCAGGCACAATGAACTTCGCTGTAGATCAAGCGACCATCAAAGGGTCGGCTACCCTAGAAAAACAAGCTGAAGCTAACACCATCACTAACCTGACGATCGATTCACTCATCACATGGCCCTTGGAAATTGACAGCCCCGGCACCTACACCATTCAGCTAACAACTTCCGCTAAAAAAGCTGACTCCACCCTCGGCGTCGTATGTGGCAACATCAAAACTCATTATGTTCATGTTCCCGGAACCGGTGGTGACAACAATTTTCAGACCTACAACATCGGCGAGGTCACCTTCCCCAATGCAGAGAGCATCAAACTGACCCTGCGCCCAGCCGATGCTTCATCATGGGCTCCGATCAACGTGCGTGGGGTGAAATTTATTCCCAGCAACTAAGTGCTTACCAATCACAGAGCGCCATAAGAGGTCAATGCATTGAAGAGCTAAAAACTAAAATCAGAGCATTTTAAGTTTATAATCTGAGCTCAACCGTGGTTTAATACTGCAGTTGCATGCCTGACTGCGAAATCAAACCCAATGGTACCCTGCCCATCCAGTTCTCTGTGATGCTAAAAAATCGCGCCGGTGCACTCAGCTCCCTCGTGCGCCTACTCAGGTCAGAGAACATTGAGGTCATCGGTCTCAGTGTTCAGGACTCACGCGATGCCGCCATGACAAGACTTGTTGTCTCCGACCCGGACACTGCGATGCGCATTTTCATGGAAAAAGGCATACCACACACCACCTCAGAAATTGCTGTCGTCGCTCTGAAAGAATCAGGTCGCGGCTTGGCCAAAGCCCTAGACACCTTGCGCGCTGCCGAGACCAATGTAGATTTTGCATACTCACTCATGCCTCACCCAGGGGGTAAAACATTGATGGCGATGCACCTTGAGGACACCCGCTTTGGCATGTCCGTACTTCATCAAGCGGGATTTCGCGTCTTCTATGAAGAGGATCTCCTTCGCTAATATGTAGCGACCTCCACTACACCGCACCCTTTCTGCCCCACGTCACCCATCATGACCGAATCTTTCTATCAACAGACGAACGAATCACCGGATAAAAAATTCGAACAGTCTCTCAGGCCTCCTGGGTTTGAAGAATTTCATGGGCAGGAAAAAGTCACTGAGCGACTCATGCTCATGGTCGAGGCAGCTCAAATGCGTGATGATGTGCTAGAGCATATTCTTCTCTCTGGCCCTCCAGGACTTGGCAAAACCACACTGGCCAACATCATCTCCAATGCCACTGGCACAAATCTACACACCACCTCTGGCCCGCAGATTGAGAAAGCTGGCGATCTTGCAGGTATTCTTACCAATATTCAAAAAGGGGACATCCTATTCATTGACGAAATTCACCGACTCCACCCAGCGATCGAGGAATACCTCTACCCAGCGATGGAGGATTACCGGCTCGACATCATCATTGACTCAGGCCCCTCCGCTCGCAGTATCCAGCTCAACCTGCCCAAGTTCACCCTGGTAGGCGCAACCACTCGCGCTGGAATGCTGACCTCACCCCTGCGCTCTCGTTTCGGCTTGGTGAACCGGCTCGACTATTACGCAGCAGACGAGCTCGCACACATTATCCAACGCTCGGCTGGATTGCTAGATGTCGATATCCAACAAGACGGCGCACTCGAGATTGCCTCTCGTTCACGCGGCACTCCACGTATCGCTAATAATTTACTGCGCTGGGTCCGCGACTTTGCTCAAGTACGTGCCGATGGCACCATTACACCTGCCATTGCCCATGATGCACTCGCCATGATCGAGATCGACGCAGACGGACTAGATGAAATGGATAAACGCATTCTTGAAGCGACCATCTACAAATTCAATGGTGGTCCTGTTGGCCTCTCTACCCTCGCCGTTGCCCTCGGTGAGGATGCCTCTACCCTTGAGGAAGTACACGAACCCTTCCTGATCATGCAGGGCTTCCTGAAACGCACCCCTCGCGGGCGTGTCGCCCTGCCCGCAGCCTATACCAAGATCGGAGCTACGCCTTCGAACACAGGACAGCAAGAACTCCTCTGAGCTGATATCTCCAGTTTTATTCATCATGCCTGGCAAAATCCATACCATCATTGAACGCTGTCGTGCCGAAGGACTGCGTCGGACCAAAGCTTTAGAAAAACTACTATCCACACTGCTGGAGAGTGACCGTCCCATGACCCTCTCCGAGCTAGTGGACTCCCCTCTACTCAGCAACCAATGTGATCAGGCGACTGTATTCCGACTGCTTCAACGTCTTGCCGACAAAGGCATTCTGCGCCGACTTGGGCTGCACGAGCGCGCCGCCTACTTCACCCTGATCATCCCCGGAGAGCATAGCGATTACCTCATCTGCACTGAGTGTGGATCCATCGAACCCGTTAAGGCTCCCTGCCCTGTACACGAGCTCGAAAAAGAGATTCAATTCACCACCGGTTACCGCAACCTCTACCATGAGCTAGAGTTCTTCGGCACTTGCCCCGCTTGTGCAGAGTCCTGCTGAATCACGACGATATCGGTGGAAACCACTTGCAATAGGCGACAACTGTAGCATTTTGTAACTATCTTCTCGGAGAGAAAACTGAGGGGGCGTCATGGTTTCGACTGAATGTTGGAAACATAGACTGCATGTAGAGGTTGATCGGTTGGCCTCTTTAAAAAGCCGTTCAAACAAACTAATTGCAGACTCTAACGAGCTCGCACTTGCTGCTTAATTGACAGTAACGTCTATTCTCCTGACGTCCACTAGGGGGAAAGGCGACACAACAGTGGACTGGCCAAAGATCGGGTGACCGGGTCAATGGTGAGATTAAACAGGTTAATCGTAGAGCCTAAGCCGTTGATGAGCAAATGCCCTACTAAACACCACTATCATCAACTAAACATGTAGAGGTCTACGTAGAAGGTATCCAGGACAGGGGTTCGACTCCCCTCGCCTCCACCATTTCAAAAGGGCTCAGGGTAACACCTGAGTCCTTTGTTTTGCACAGCATACAAAGAGGCAAATCGTGCGCTGATCCCGCTCCACCCGGGCTGTGCAAAGATGCATGTTTCTTCCTCCGGAAACTTGAGTTGATAGTTTGCCGTGATGCACGGCACTTCGTTGTGCGCTCGAACTGAAATTCGAACCCAGCCTCCCTCTGAAAACCACTACTCCCCAGTCCTCAAGAGGAGGACTGGGGAGTAGTGGTGGGCAGGGCTGGATTCGAACCAGCGTACTCATACGAGAGCAGATTTACAGTCTGCCGCCTTTAACCACTCGGCCACCTACCCATAAAGGTTTTATCCTGACCGGAGGTTAGCTCGGCCAGCGCCACTTGCGAGGCGGGGAGTTCTTACGTCTCCCCGACTTCACTGACAAGGGAAAAATAGTGAATTTTATGCGCTAGCTATATAGGCTCTTGACTGGCTTGCCATCTTTCCCGCCGATTTTGAAGGGGCGTCCAGATGGGGAAAGTAAGACACTCGTGGTATCAATGCCCAAACCATGTGCAATCGTGGCATTGAAATCCTCGGTTGAAACCCTGTTTTGTTTGACGCGAGCACCATTCGAGTCAGTGCTACCATAAATCATGCCCCCCTTGATCCCACCACCAGCAAGCAGGGAACTGTATGCGCCAGGATGGTGATCCCTACCGTTGTTGTGATTTGCCTTGATAGTAGGAGTGCGGCCAAATTCCGTGCTGAGTGCCACAATCGTCGTATCGAGAAGGCCTTTTGCCTCCAGATCGATAAGCAGGTTAGCATACGCTTGGTCCAGAACGTTACAACGTGCTTCAACCGCGGTGAAGTTACCATAGTGAGTATCCCAACCACCTAGGCCAACTTCGACATATCTCACGCCGTGTTCAACCAAGCGCCTTGCCAGCATACATCCCTGCCCAAAGGCATGGTCACCATAAGCTGCACGCTCCGATTGGGGTTCGTCCCTGATATCAAAGGCCTTTAAGTCTTCACTCTTCATGAGACGCACCGCCTCATCATAAAGCTCATCATATGCACGAGCCTCCGTGTTGTTGTGCTTACTGTGGAAATCCTTGTTTAAGGCATCGGCCAGCTTGAGCCGCCGATCAAAGTCTTCAGCACCGACAGTGAATGGAATCGTGCTGTCTTTCAGGCCTTCATCGGGTCTACCAAGCGGCACTCCACCATACTTGACCCCAAAAAACCCTGGCGAAGCAGCTGCAGCTCCGGATCCAATCGTCACAAAACCGGGGATCTCTTTATTCTTACGGCCTTTGACCTTCATCACCCATGATCCGACAGTAGGGTGTGTAATCGTTGCCCGCGGAGCATAATTACGATGCAGCATGTATTGTCCACGGAAATGGTCTCCGTTCTGGTTACTCATCGAGCGGATCAAACAAATCTTGTCCATCACCGCCGCTGTTTTGGGCAGATACTGACTGATTTGAATGCCGTCTGCATTGGTAGCAATGGCATCGACAGGTCCCTGCACTTCCTTGTTCTCAGGCTTCACATCAAAGGTGTCAATGTGGCTCATACCTCCGTGCATGTTGAGGAAAATGACTGCCTCGGCAGATTGGCTTTTACCGTCCGTCTGAGCGAGTGCCTTACTCGCCAAAGTAGCTCCCAACATCGGTGTAAGTCCAACGCCAAGGTAAGTTTTAGCTGCATTCGCCATGAACTGGCGACGCGTTAGCTCATCAGCTTTATTAAGATCAGATTTCATAGATTAGTACGTTTCGTTGATAGGTTAATAATCGGTGTGCATTATGGGACAAAAATAAATTCACGAGAATTTACCAAGGCTGAGACTATGTTGCGATAGCCTTTTCTATCTCTCTCCTTAACCTCAGTTTCCATCAGCTGCATCTCGCTCTCACTCGGTGCACGAGACAGAATTCCATAAAATAGCGCGCGAATGCGATCCTTCACGCTGCCCTCAGAGAGTGCATAGATATGGGCGTCACGATTGGCGACCACAAGCTTCTCCACCGCACCATTCATCATAGAGAGAACTTGCGTGGTGTTGGCTTCTTTTATTGCCGAGTCGAGCAGCAGGCGGTCTGACTGACCAAACATCTGCAAGACATGACCATTAGGTGCAGGCGAGCGAAGCTCAGATGCTCGGGCAATGCCTTTCAAGGCCCCACCATTGTTGGTCTTGGACATCATCTCCATGCTCATATCCTGCTCCATCTTTTCCATCTTCTCCATTGACTTGGGCTTCGCTCCAATCGTTTCCCCGCTCTGCACGCGCTCGAATAATTTATCAGCGTACCTCTTAAACTCTTGGGGATCCTTAATGGCTATAATTTCACTTTGAAGTGCCTTCATATCAAGCTTGGCCTTGCCATACTTGACATACTTAGACTTTCCACGGGTAGGCAGTTTATCCGGATTCCCGGCAACGAGAGTAACGAGTGAATCCCAATATTGCTCCGCACTCATCCGGTCAATTTTACGACCATCAAAGATAGGTTTTTCTCCTGGCATTAGCTCATGCTCAGACGAAGCAAACGCGTAGACCCGTGTGAGCATTAAAATCTGCTGAAAAGCGCGCAAATCATAATTCAAATCCTGCATAAGATCGTTAAGATAGCGGGTCAACTCCGGTGAGGTGTGCTCGCGAGGCTCGATATACTCGTCGACAGGCTCGTATAAACCAGTGCCAACAATGCGCTTCCACATACGGTTGGTGATCGTCGTCACATAACGATCATTTTGAGTGTCAGTGACCCATTCTGCGAAATTCTGCCTGCCATCTGGGGCATTCTTCCTATCAGACATTTTCAAGCTTTTGGCAAAAGAATGATCTTTTGGTGTTTTCGCCGCGATCATCTCTCCCGGATCACCATCATTGTACTGGTAATCATTAGGCAGCTTGATTCGGCCATTACCCGGGCCTGCTAAAGTGGCGTAGTAAATATTATTACCAATAAAATCATATAAATTGTAGGTCGGAGTTCCACGCTCATTTTCTTTTCTGACTTTATCCCACACTGGGTTGAAAACATTGCGGTTCATCTCACCCTGCCCATTGGTAAATGCGGCCAGTCGGAAAAAGTCCATTCTCTCCCAATCATTGAAAGGGTCATCATGACACTGCGCACATTCCATGCGAGTACCTAGGAAGAGACGCATCGTATTGGACAAATTATCCAGTGGCATGCCCTTGTCTCGAATATAATAACCAACCGCACCGTTTTCCCACAGCATGCCTTCAGCAGAGAGCAGCTCGCGGGTCATAACGTCAAAAGGCATATTATCTGCCACAGCCTGACGCACCCAATCCATGTAAGGTGCTGCAGAGTAGCGACGCTGGAATTTTTCTTGAACACGCAGCATGTCCAGCAGCCAATTGCTCATATGGCTTTTATAGCCCTTCGAATTCATCAAATAGCGCACGAGCAGCACCCTCTTATTGGGGTCATCGGATTCAAGATAGACACGGGCCTCCTCAACCGTCGGGATTCGGCCAACCGCCAATAAAAAACTACGCCTTAGAAACACTGAATCACTGGCGTCAGCTGGTTGCTTGGCATTCTTTTTATCATAGATTTTCTTAACCCTAATATCAATTTGCCGTGCAGCTGCCAATAGCTTCTCCTCGGGCAATGGCTTAGCCCACTGAGACTTATCTGTTGCAGCGGCATATGCGGTAGGGATGACTGCGAAAAAGCCAGACAAACCATACAGGAGACTTAAAAGAGTGAGATAATTCATATAATTGATAGTAATCTTGAGCAGATCCTTACGTCATCATGGCATCTACCAGCCTAGCAAAAATTTCGTCACGGGCCTCGCTTAATGGTGAGAATTGAATGCCTCACGACTACAATAGCAGCGCCAGATAATTGATTTAGTTGAGTAGCTTACAGTGATGTAGGGTGAAATACTGCGCGTGAAAATATTTCACCTCTGTGAAATTATTCAAGCTAAAATACGATGACTCACAAAGTTTAGCCAGAGAGATCATTGGGCACTTTTACTTTACTTCACTGAAGTAAATGCTCAACCTACCTCTACTAGACGCTACAATAAATTAAGTAGTCACAGACGACCCCAAAATCAATTTCCACAGATGAGCAAACAATTATTCGGCACCGATGGCATCCGCGGTATCGCCAACCAGTACCCGATCACCCCGGAAATCGCCTTGCGAATCGGTCGCGCTGTTGCTCGTACTTTGCAATCTGATGGCCAAGGGCGCCACAAAGTCGTTATCGGTAAAGATACCCGTTTGTCAGGCTACATGCTGGAGACAGCCCTCACCAGCGGTCTTGTCTCAGAAGGCTCCAGAGTCCTGCTCACCGGCCCGGCACCTACACCTGCGGTTGCTCACCTCACTCGATCGATGGGCTGTGATGCCGGCATCATGCTGACAGCATCTCATAATCCCTACCAAGACAATGGCATCAAAATATTCGGCAGCGATGGCTTCAAGCTCAATGATGCACTCGAGCATGAGATCGAGAAAATGATCCTCGCTGATGACCTGCCCCAGCCACAGGGTGATCTTGGCAAAGCCATCCGTATCGATGATGCTATGGGTCGCTACATCGAGTTCACCAAAAATGCGGTCGGAGCCAATTCACTGAAGGGGCTGAAAATTGTTGTCGATTGCGCCCATGGCGCCGCTTACTACGTTGGCCCCCTTATCTTTGAAGAGCTTGGTGCCGAGGTGATCAAAATGTCTGTGCATCCTGATGGCCGCAACATCAACGAGGGCGTTGGTGCTCTACACCCCGAAAAAGCAGCCACCATGGTCAAAGAACACGGAGCCGATGTCGGCATCTGCTTCGATGGCGACGCTGATAGGGTCATCTTCTGCGACGAAACGGGTCAAGTCATAGATGGCGACCGTGTCCTTTGCTTGTGCGCCAAGGCACTCAAGCAACAGGGCAAGCTCAAGGGCAACACTTTGGTAGCCACCGTCATGAGCAATCTTGGCTTGAGGGACTCACTTGCTGCTGATGGCATCAATTTAGAAACCACAGGGGTAGGCGATCGTCACGTTCTAGAGTGCATGCGCGACAAAGGCTATAACCTCGGTGGAGAAAACTCAGGGCATATTATCTATTCCGACTACGCTACCACCGGTGACGGCATCATGAGCGCTCTCATGCTACTCTCTATGATGAGAGATAAAGGCACGCCTCTCTCAGAGCTCGCCAACTGCATGGACATCTACCCGCAAGTATTACTCGGACTCGATGTCACGGAGAAGCCACCGATTGAGGAGGTTCCAGAAATTGACTCCGCCATCAAAAACGCGGAAGCAGCATTCGCTGACAAAGGACGAGTATTCGTCCGTTACTCCGGCACCGAGCGCAAAATACGAGTGCTCACCGAGTGCCCAGACGCTGAGCTTGCTAGCGCCCAGGCCGAGCTGATCGCTACCGCGATAACAAATACTATTGGCGCATAAGCGACTCACTCTAAGATTCCACACACGATGACGATACACCCCGCCCAAGTTGCCGATTTTTGGCCTCTTCACCAAGACTCCCCCATCGGAGAGCAACTTATTGCGGGGTCTACCCTGCAAGATTGGCAGGGTCAGCTGGCAGAAAACATCCAAGATGCCAATCTCATCGAAAACGCATGGGTCACCAGCGAAGACTGGCAAAGCCTGCATACTCAGTCTAGCCCAGCTGCGTTACAAACCAATGACGGCCACCTCTTGGCATGGACTGGGGATGACCGAACTGCCGCACTGAGCAACAGCCTGAGCCCATCAGAGGATTCATTTCTTATTCGTTATCCATGGGACTTTATCCAAGTCAATGAACAGCTTGTATCACAGCTTGAGAACTGCCCAAGCGAGGGAGAAGTCAGCCCCGCAGCGCACATCGATGGCATTATCTCCGTCGGCAAAGGATCTCGTATTCTGCCGGGAGTAGTGATCGAAGGCAACGCCATCATCGGAGAAAATTGCAAAATAGGTCCCAATTGCTATCTTAGGGGATCCACTACGATTGGTGACAACTGCCACATCGGCCAAGCGGTCGAAATCAAAAACTCAATCATCGGCCACCATTCATCCATTGGTCACCTCAGCTACGTCGGCGACTCCGTCATCGGCAACCATGTCAACTTCGGCGCTGGCACCATCACCTCCAACCTGCGTCACGATGGCACCAACCACCGATCTTTAGTAGGCGAGGAGCTCATCGACACAGGACGCAGAAAATTCGGCACCGTCGTCGGCGATGGCAGCCACACCGGCATTCTCACAGCCATTTACCCGGGTCGCAAACTCGGGCCCAAGTCGCAAACCCTTCCCAACCAAACGGTGAAGCGCGATATCACATAGTCACCCAACCATTAAAACCAGAATTTAACCATCATGTGCGGAATAGTAGGATACACAGGCAAACGTGCAGCCATGCCCGTTCTCATCAGCGGGCTCAAAAAACTCGAATACCGTGGCTATGACTCTGCTGGAGTTGCCGTCACCAGTGACGACGGGATACTCATCAGAAAACAAAGCGGCAAAGTTGCCGGCCTTGCTGAGCTTGTTGAACAAGAAGATAGTACCCTTGATCAAGCCCACAGCGGCATCGCTCACACGCGCTGGGCTACCCACGGACCACCTACTACTCTTAATGCACACCCACATGAGGGCAATGAAGGTCGCATCGTCCTCGTTCACAATGGCATCATCGAAAACCACAACGCCCTGCGCGATCGCTTCATCGCCGAGGGCCACACCTTCAAATCTGAAACAGACTCAGAAGTCCTCGCCCACCTTGTAGAATCACACTACCATGGTGATCTTCTAGAAGCGGTTACCGCTGCACTTAAAGAGGTCGAGGGAACCTACGGTATCACCAGCATGGCCAAAGATGAGCCCGGGGTCTTGGTAGTTGCTCGCAGTGGTTCCCCAATCGTTATCGGCCTGGGCGAAGATGAAACTGTCGTCGCCTCAGATGCATCTGCCGTTATTACCTACACACGTCAGGCGATCTACCTCGATGATAACGACATCGCCCGCATTGAGGGTAGTCAGGTTGATATCCGCAGCTTGGACAAAGGAGCCGTCTCACGCACACCTTCCGAGATCGACTGGTCTCCAGATGCCGCCGAAAAAGGTGGCTACGAGCACTACATGCTCAAAGAAATATTCGAACAGCCCGAGGCGATTGGCAACACCATCCGTGGCCGTGTCGATGTCAATCGTGGCACCGCTATTCTCTCAGGGCTGAATCTCAGCCCGCGCGAACTTGTCGCCATCCAGCGCCTCCTTATTGTAGGCTGCGGCACCTCAATGAATGCAGGTCTCATTGGCGAATATGCCGTCGAAGACTTCGCCGCCATTCCTGCCGAGGTGGAGCAAGCTGCTGAATTCCGCTACCGCAACCCGATCGTAGGCAGCCGAGATTTAGTCCTCGCTATCAGCCAGTCTGGCGAAACCGCTGACACCCTCGCCGCCGTTCGTGAGGCTGTAGACAAGGGATCTCTTGTCGCTGCACTGGTCAATGTCGTCGGCTCTACCATTGCGCGCGAAACCGGCCGGGGTATCTACTTACACGCTGGACCTGAGATCAGTGTAGCATCCACCAAGGCATTCACCAGCCAGGTATCTGTCCTACTCATGATCGCCCTCAAACTCGCTCGTGCTCACCGCTTGTCACGCGAGGAGGGTATCAAGATCGCGGCTGAGATTGAGCGCATTCCCGAACTGGTAAAAACCGTGCTCGCATGCAACGAGCAAATTGCAGAAGTCGCGGCCCACTACGCCGACTATAACAACGCATTCTTCATCGGTCGTGGTTACATGTACCCAGTCGCACTGGAAGGAGCACTCAAGCTCAAAGAAATCTCCTACATCCACGCCGAGGGTTACCATGCCGCTGAGCTCAAACACGGACCGATTGCCTTGCTTGAGGAAAGCATGCCCGTGATCGCCCTCCTTAACCAAGGACCTGGGCAGGAAAAAACCCTCAGTAACGTAGCCGAGTGCAAAGCCCGAAGTGCCCCTGTCTTGGGTGTCATCACCGAAGGGGATGAAGAGGCCCGATCAGCATGTGACCATGCCATCGAGATTCCCGCTTGCCCTCAATACACCTCCGTGGTCCCCGCAGCAGTCGCGCTACAGCTACTCTCTTATCACATCGCAAGGATCAGGGGCTGCGCCATTGACCAACCTCGTAACCTCGCCAAGAGCGTCACAGTGGAATAGCCGCAGAAAAGCCTTCCGAGTCAGGATCTAGAGCATCTTCGCATTATCCAAGCGAGGGTGTCCATCCTTGAGGTCACCACGGCTAATTCCCTTGCCGCGGTTCATCTTGTCCATGGACTTGAAGGTCTCCACCATACCGTAGATTGCCGCCAACACATCTGCCGTGTGACCTGTCTCTGAAATCGTATGCATGTTTCGGATCGGGAATCCAATAGACGTAGCTGCACTATCAATACCCGCCAAGGAGGCCGCCATCGCATCAGTACCAGTGTCCCTGCCTGAGAAATCGACCTGATAAGGAATTTTATTTTTCTGGCAAGCTTTCTCGATCAGCGTATTGAGATACTCACTCGTAATCGAGCCATTGGTTAGGCTGAAGCCCTTACCCATCGCCAGCGGGTTCATCCGCTTAGCACCGATGCCCGGAGCCGCATCATAGTCGTGGTTCACATCTGAGCCGATTAGAATGTCCGGCTTGAGCTCGCCAGCTATCGCAGTTGCACCGAAACGACCAATCTCCTCGTGAGTCGCAATCGTGTAAAGCACACGAACATTCTTCAGCGGTGACTTCGCCAAAATTTTAGCAATCTCAGCCACCACAAAACAGCCAAGACCGTTATCGAGATAAGCTCCATAGAAAGTATCCTCAGAGAATCCTTTTTTGATCGGGCGATTCAAAATAATTGGATCTCCCGGCCGAATACCGAGAGCCTCAACGCGTTCCTTGCACTTCTCACCGTGCATCTGCAATTCAAGATACATCATCTCTGGCTTGAGCCCCTTGTCACCCGTGCGCTGTGCCGGCTCAGAAAAGTGAATGGCACCCAAGGCTTCAATCGTGCCCCCTTCAATGCAGCGGTAGACACCCGGCTTCTTGGGATCTTGGCTGAAGAGCTTCACCTCATGACCAACCAAGGTGCAGGGCAGAAATGAATCTGTATTCACCCATATCTTGCCGTCATTATCGATCTTGCGCACCTGCATTCGGATCTTGTCCGAGTGGCCAATGATCATCACCGACGTCATCTCATCTCGTCCGGGGTGAGTGTCCACCACCAGGCCCGCATTGCCCTTGAACTGCTGTATCGCCCAGCTCTTGGGCATAAATTTCTCAAAATACGGCTTCAACACGCCATAGGACATCGCCGCCTCCAGGCCAATCGGACTAGGAGCCGCCAGCACCTCACGCATGAAATCAAACTGATCCTTGGGCATGGACTTTTCCCACGCTTTTTTTGCCATCGTTTTCTTCGTTGATTTTTTTGCCGTCGTTTTCTTTGCCATGTCGATAAATTGTTAGTTTGTTAGGATGTCGATACGTTGGATTGAATGTCATTCCAGACCAGCCGGATAGCGTCTGGGTAAAGCTGGTGTTCCTCCACCTGGATGCGGGCATGCAAGGTGTCGGCGGTATCGTCTACTAACACAGGAACCTTCGCTTGTAAAATAATCGGCCCCGTATCCATGCCAGCATCCACGAAGTGCACCGTGCAGCCAGACTCGCTGGCGCCATCCTCCACAGCCTGCCTCCATGCCATCAACCCAGGATAAGCGGGAAGCAAGGACGGGTGAATGTTAAGAATACGCTCCGGAAAAATATCCAACATCGGCTGCTTCACCAGCCGCATGAACCCCGCCAAGCAGACAATATCCACACCGTGCGACTTCAGCTTCTCCGCCACAACGGCCTGAGACGCGTCAGGAAAACGTGTCTTAAAGCCACCACAATCAATCACCTCTGCTGTAATGCCCGCCTCGCGTGCACGCTCTAGGATGTAGGCATCTGGATGATCAGACATCACCAGCACAATCTCAGCATCCAGCGAGCCGTCCTCAATCGCATCGAGAATCGCTTGCATATTCGAGCCAGAACCTGATCCGAGCACGCCGAGTTTGATGGTTCCCTTGCCTGTGGACATGCCGATACCTACTGTGTGTGCAAGCCGCAGGCAAACGAAATATCACCTACCAATTTCCTCACCAAGAGACAGACCCGTCAACTATGCTTGGATACGATTTTTGAAGGCTAGTTGCGGAAACCACATTCCAAAGTAAAATACTCTGGATTCAAGCCAGCAAGAGGCTCTCTAAGCTTTGCGAGTTCTGCCTCTGGCCCGTGAACTTCCAAGCGTGTGATATCAGATATTTTGAGTGCTTCCTCAATAATGGAGCCGACAGCCTGAACATGTATAAGAAGCGCATCAGCATTCACATAACCCTCGCGGCAGTGGATCGTATTCCCAGCGAAGGTAAAACCATAATAAAGACAATCTGATTCTTTCTGAGTTTGTTCAATAAAACGAGCGCAGAGCGATTTGAAGTTATCCAGCTGCCCGTCCTGAACAGTAAAATAAGGAGCGATCGTGCAGCAGGTATCTTGAGTGGTCATGATGTTATGTAATAGATGAATGGCTTGTTGACTAGTTTACAAACACTGGGGAAACGATCAAGGTGGGGTTTACTTTTTAAATGCCAGATCCATGAAGTCTGGGTAATACCGCTAGGTTGTACGCGCCTTACTTTGACACCCAGATAGAGTTATTCTTTGTGATTCGATGGATAATTATTCGGCGCGATGAAATATGCACCAGCATCCTTCTCTGCCAGCACCATCACACAGCGATCCATGACTTCATCAGGAATCAATGGCTTCAATTCTAAACCTGCTAGAATTTCCAAAGGAGCGGGCCAGAGAGGCTTCGGGATGATTTTGAGCGAGTTATTCTCCCCAAAATACTCAGCACACTCCCCTACATATAACCACTTGCCACGACGCCCATTCGGATTAAGAAACTCCGCCTGCACTGGGGCGATTGCCTGCACATGATTAAAAATACACCCGTGAACTAACTGTTGCACATCAATCTCCTGCTCACGAAATGGCTCTGCTAGCAGATCTCGAAATTTTTCCACCAACACTAATTGATGAGATCGCATCTTCTCAAGCTTGCGAAAATAATGATCTCTGGCATCTGGTCCTGGCAGCTGCAGCCCACTATCCGTCTCCACAGCAAGATAGAATTTCACAGCCAGCTCAAGGTGGATCGTGCGATCTGAGACAACATCTCTCAGCAGATAATCAAGCTCCCCAAGCGTGTGCCCCGCGTCTTTACGGATCGGCAAGCTCTGCGCTAAAACATCATACCGTGGAGTAGATTCAAGCAGCACCGCCAGCGCATCCTCGTACAAGTGCCCGAGCTTTTGCTGCAGATTCAAGGTGCGTGATTGCCTCGGGAAAACCAGTGATTGGCACGGAAAGCTCATTGCCTCCGGCAAATCGCCTATCAGTGGTGGTTGCTCTATAAGACTCCGAAAAAGAGCTTTGGATACGATGTCAGATGAGTGGTTCATTTAATATCTAGCTTTATTGTACACAGTAATTTGCATTCTACTAGGATCATACAGCCCGGCGAAACGCCCCTCGAACTACCAACGCGGGGAGTGACGGCGCGATGCCTACGGGTGCCTTTTTCTTTCCACTTCGAGCAAAGCGAAACAAGCAGGCACCCATCAGCAGATAGCGTAACAATGGCTGGAAGCCATGGACAGGGAACGCAGTGACCATGCCCAAAGGGAGTGAGCCGTGAGGCGGCGAACATCAAAACGGGTTTGCCGGACAGCCTTTGGGTTTTGCGCTCCGATACGGCGACAGCCCTACGACGTGGATTCACTTG
>CBFHPA010000025.1:0-33436 GCA_965657565.1 Oceaniferula sp. | reverse complement strand
CACTTGAATTCAATAGAACTGGCGGAACTTCAGCCATCGGCAAAATCGACCTGAGTGGTGAGGGCACATTCAAGAAGACTGGAAGCGAGGAACTCTCTCATACCTCGGCTGACTCAACAGTGGCCCTTGGTTCCGGGGCACTGTTCCACGTCGAGTCAGGCACTTACCGTTTCGGAGGAGTAACGGCCGGAACTTGGAGCAGCAACCTCTCCGACCTGCAGATCGACTCCGGAGCCACCTTCAATGGTGCTGCCACTGTGATCGTGGTCGACTCACTCAATGGTGCGGGCTCCCTGAAAACCGGTGGCGGCATTACTGTGGGTACTGATAACGGCGACGGCACCTTTTCTGGAAATATTGAGAATTCAGGCTACGGCTCTACTTTCTCCTTCACCAAAAACGGCACAGGCACCCAGACCTTGACTGGTACTAGCACCTACAGTGGCGGCACAACCGTCAATGGCGGCACCCTGGCAGGAACAACCGACAGCCTGCAGGGAGCTATTACGAACGATGCCAACGTCCGCTTTGAGCAGTCCACTGAAGGGACATACAGCGGTGCGATGACTGGAACAGGTTCTCTGGAGAAGTCCGGAACAGGAACGCTCATCATGACCGGTACGAACTCTCACAGCGGTGCTACTACGCTTAATGCCGGCACATTACGCATGGTCAACAGTGCCTCAGGCGACGGAATCAATAGGAACACAGCAAGTGCGATAAGCTACAGTATTGCCAGCGGTGCCACACTTGAATTCAATAGAACTGGCGGAACTTCAGCCATCGGCAAAATCGACCTGAGTGGTGAGGGCACATTCAAGAAGACTGGAAGCGAGGAACTCTCTCATACCTCGGCTGACTCAACAGTGGCCCTTGGTTCCGGGGCACTGTTCCACGTCGAGTCAGGCACTTACCGTTTCGGAGCAGGAACGGCCGGAACTTGGAGCAGCAACCTCTCCGACCTGCAGATCGACTCCGGAGCCACCTTCAATGGTGCTGCCACTGTGATCGTGGTCGACTCACTCAATGGTGCGGGCTCCCTGAAAACCGGTGGCGGCATTACTGTGGGTACTGATAACGGCGACGGCACCTTTTCTGGAAATATTGAGAATTCAGGCTACGGCTCTACTTTCTCCTTCACCAAAAACGGCACAGGCACCCAGACCTTGACTGGTACTAGCACCTACAGTGGCGGCACAACCGTCAATGGCGGCACCCTGGCAGGAACAACCGACAGCCTGCAGGGAGCTATTACGAACGATGCCAACGTCCGCTTTGACCAGTCCACTGAAGGGACTTACAGCGGTGCCATGACTGGAACAGGTTCTCTGGAGAAGGCCGGAACAGGCACAGTCATCATGACCGGTACGAACTCCCACAGCGGTGCGACTACGGTTAATGCCGGCACATTACGCATGGTCAACAGTGCCTCAGGCGACGGAATCAATAGGAACACAGCAAGCGCGAGAAGCTACAGCGTTGCCAGCGGTGCCACACTTGAATTCAATAGAACTGGCGGAACTTCAGCCATCGGCAAAATCGACCTGAGTGGTGAGGGCACATTCAAGAAGTCTGGAAGCGAGGAACTCTTTCATTACTCGGCTGACTCAACAGTGGCCCTTGGTTCCGGGGCACTGTTCCACGTCGAGTCAGGCACTTACCGTTTCGGAGCAGGAATTGCCGGAACTTGGAGCAGCAACCTCTCCGACCTGCAAATCGACTCCGGAGCCACCTTCAGTGGTGCTGCCACTGTGATCGTGGTCGACTCACTCAACGGCGCGGGCACTCTGAAAACCGGTGGTGGCATTACTGTGGGCACTGATAACGGCGATGGCACGTTTTCCGGCAACATCGAGAACTCAAGCTACGGCAGCGCGAAATCTCTGACCAAGACAGGCACCGGCACCCAGATCTTGACTGGTACCAACGCCTACACTGGCACTACCGAGATCAATGATGGCACCCTGGTGGTCAACGGTATTAACAGCGGTGGCGGAACCATGACCATCAATATCAATGGCACCTTGGCTGGCAGTGGCAGCATTACCGGTGACATCGATGTACTTGGCACCATCAGCCCAGGAAATTCACCTGGCACGCTGACCCAAATAGGTGACCAGACCTGGAACGACGGGGGTTCCTTCCTATGGGAAATCAACGACAGTGACGGAACCAAGGGAGCTGATCCCGGCTGGGACTGGCTCGATATAGATGGAACACTTGACCTGAGCAGCCTCACAGCAGGTGGCTTCACCATCGACATCGACTCACTCACATCAAGCAACGTGGCAGGAGACGCGGTCGGCTTTGACACTTACATCCGGGATGGTGACATCGCAGACTACTCTTTTACCATTGCCTCCGCCTCTGCAGGAATCACCGGCTTCGATGCCGCGGACTTCGTGCTCGACTCAAGCGGCTTTAGCAACCGCATAGAAACTTATTATGGCTGGAATTGGGCCATTTCACTTAGTGGCAACGATCTCGTTCTGGGAGCCTCCGCAGTTCCCGAGCCCAGCTCCACAGCACTCCTCGGTCTAGGCGGCCTCGCTCTGGCACTGCGCCGCAAGCGCAGCTAAGGGGCTTTGTCCTCCCTTGCAATTCCAAGGCCGCGACTATCGTCTCACCGACGTCCACGGCCACGTGGTCAAGGACCTTATCGCTTAGACCACCTTCACAATCCACAAGATCATCACTCTACTCACCCCATCCAGCTTGCCGACCGGCTGATCAGGTCGTTTTTCAAGCGTATGTGCTTGCCTGTGATACTCTGCTGCAAGTGATCCTCCCAAGGACAATCGAGACTTACCTTTACGTGTGTCTGGCTACGCTCAATGAAAGATTTTAAGTCCGTAAAACCAATACTACGCTGGGCATAATAGGTAGGGTTCGTGGCATGTTTAGCGATCCCATTCACAAAGCTATTGATCAGTGCTAGGCTGTGGAAGAGCTCCGCAATGGTGAGTTGCTCAAAGCGGGCAAGCGCCTTGGTAAGGTCAGAACGTTCCTGCCGCGAGGGGCGCAAGTCCAGCCGAACTAGGCTCTCACTAACATGACGTACTGCCTCAAGTAAGTCCGGCCTGATATGCTCCGAGGATAGCAACTTAGTAAGATGACTCATAAGTCGGTTAGCCTGTGCCCAGACTGGCAACTCATAGTATATATCAAAGAGCTGACAGCAAAGATTACGACCTATTTGATGCAGTGGTTTTTGTATGATATCAGCAGCCTGCTGGTTTGGATTGAGGATGAAATCTGCCGACAAGTAATCCAAAATCGGTTGCATCAGCATTTGATAGCCGGGAAACGTTTGACCTCGCCCATCGATCTTCGCTAGCTCACTTCGGTTGACATATTGCCCCATCGCTTGCTCAATAGGATCGTGCGATGCTTGAGCGCCCGCCGGGCGGAGCGCGTACAGTATAGTAAGCTGGTCAAAACTAGCGAAGGACAAGGCGCTTGCTCCTTTTTTCTGAATCAGGCTCCATGCACTCTGCTGCGCTTCCCGCAAATCACCACCAGGGGCCGCCTTCGAAGGATGGTGTTTAATCGGATTAAGTTGTTGTGCGTTGTTGGCTTGGAAAAAATGGAGAACCTCTTTGTTAGGTCCGTGAACTTTTTCGCCCACATCATAGGCCTTGAGCTCCCCATAATATCCAAGGATCAACTTGGCAAAACGTGGATCTGGGTTTGGCTGGCCAGCTCGACTGAGATAGCGCTCAGCAAGCTCACCTGAGTATGGATCTGCGCCAAAGGCTAAATTGGCTATCGCCTGCTTACAGCAGATATCAGCTGTTGGCGTTACTAGTAAGGGCAAGCCGGCGTCTTGGCAGACTTTTTTTAGCTCAGCCAAAAAGAGATCCACTACATCATCGAAGTTCTCAATGGGGTGGGACTGCGCTCGACCATGCTCTGATGCGGCATACTTTGCACGAATCGTCGGCTCTTGTTGCTTCAAGTCACGGATTACGAATGGCATCGCTCCTCCGGGCACACCAGCGGCACATAGCTTCTGTTTGAGCTCCGAAGCGATTTCCTTATCCTTACGGTCAGGATGATTTCCCCAGAGTTGATCAATCCGACGTCCGAGTTGTTCATACCCTGCTTGATTTGAGATCAACTCTGGCGCGACCTCCGCCAGAGGGTGATGCGATGAGCCTCCACTTAGACAGCCCTCAACGGTCTCAACCGCTGCGATACCATGTTGTAAGGCACGCGCAATCGCTTCACGCGAACGCGTGGCGTCGGTCGAATGACAATGCAGGGACAGAGTAATACCACGTGGCTTCAGAATCTTTAATAAAGCCGGCACCAAACAATCAATCCGTTCAGCAGTGAGCTGCCCAGACATATCTTTGATGGCAATCGCATTATAACCAGCTTCAATCAAAGCCTCGGCATAACGACAAAAATAATCATCCTGATAACGATCTGGAGCTTCGGCATAGTGGGTGAAACAGATCGCACCCTCCAAACATAGCCCAGGAGTTGCCTTAACGGACTCAGGCAGAGTGAGATTTTCGATATCATTAAGAGCGTCAAAACAGCGTATTTTCGTGATTCCACACTTGATGAACTCCTTCAAGGTCACCTCTATCAAATCATGATCGTAATGGCGAAACCCCAGAGCATTGGCTCCACGGAAAAGCATCTGCAACTCAAACCTATCCTCTGCCCCCTGATGTCTCAGTGCCTGACTCACCGAACTCAAAATTGTAAAAGGGTTATAGCCGTTACCTATCGCAATCTGAAAGCTCTGCCCCCCTGAGATCTCCACCCCATCAAAACATGCTTGTTGAGAAGCTGCGACCACTTTCGCATATGCACACGGATCCAACAACCAGTCAGCGGCATCTAATGTCGACTGCTGCCCATCACGGAGAGTCAGGTTAATCAATTTAGGCGAGCTCATGTTAGATGATGGTGATTCAGGCATGTCGTGGTGCAGCGCAGTTTAAGACGGCATCGGGCAAAATTAAAATTAGAATCGACAATTAAATGCCAAAAAACAACCCGCTCGCCAACTAAAGCCCGCATTTTTCATATTCGAAATACACTCACCTTCTTACTTTTTCATTGAATGATGAATAAAGATTATTGTGCACCTATCACCCGAAAGAGCTATCACCCGAAAGAGCTATATACAAATTTAATAGAAAATGTCAAAATTACATTACTAATAAGTAATATATATTAAATATACAGTAATCCGAACCAAACAAGACCATGAAAAAGACCACCTCCACCATCCTCGCAATCACACTTGCGACCAGCCTGAGCAGCCACGCTGCACTCACCATGGCCACGCGCCTTGATGCCTCTCTATTCACATCAGGGGGTGCTATCAGCACATGGGAAGACAGCTCATTTTACACAGACTCTGATCATGATGCAACAGCCAGTGGCGATCCGACTGTCGTTTTGAACGCGCTCAACAGCATGCCGGTTGTAAGATTTGACGGCAATGATCACTTCGTCATCAATCACAGCTATACTACAGGAACCGCATTCATCGTCACAGAATACGACTTCACCGTCTTTCCAACCGGAGGAGACAGTGAGGGATTGTATGGGGCTGCCACTGGTTTTGGAGCCGCTGAGCAATATTTCACAGGAAACGGTAGCAGCACGAGTTGGAGTAATGAAGCTGGAGGCGGTTTTGAGGACTCAAAATGGCTGGACGGCGTCCAAACGAATACCGGGATTACTAACCCAGCCGATTGGCACATTAACAGCGGAGTCGATACCACCCCAAATTCTTTCGCCAGTTGGAAAATTGGCGGAGACCGTGGATTTGGCACCCAGCGTGCCTGGACCGGCGATATCGCTGAGGTGATTGTCTATGAAGAAGCTCTGAGCGACTACGATCGCAGGGGTGTGGAAATGTATCTCAATGACAAATGGGACCTTGGAATCACCGCCTATGAAGCTGGCACCTTTAACGCAAACACAGCAGGCCTTTTACTCGTCGTCCCCGAGCCCTCCTCTACAGCGCTGCTAGGCCTCGGAGGCCTCGCCCTGATGCTGCGCCGTAAGCGCAGCTGATCAGCGATGAAGGATGAACGATAGCCGCGTTGCGGCCAACAAAGAACAAAGAACCAAGAACTTCCAAAAACCCCTGCCGTGATCCACGGCGGGGGTTTTTAGTTTCCAGTGGATTCCCTTGGCACCTCTGCGTCTTGGCATACTCCCCATATCAAGCTTTGTGAATGCGTCGTGCTGGACTTCAATCTTCAAACTTCCCCCATAAGATTCCCCAGCCACGGGGAGTTTCTTCTTTAAGGCTGGCAGTAAGACCCCATCCCCACGTAACGTATCCCTAGAACCATGAAATTTCTCACTCTTCTCTTCATTCACTATTCACTATTCACCATTCACCATTCGGTGGCAGCTCCTGCGGAGCAGCAGCGGACGACCGCAGGGAGTGCAAGCTCTATAAAACCGAATATCATCGTCATCATGGCGGACGATCTCGGCTACGGAGATGTCGGCTGCTACGGTGCCAAGCCTGAAAACCTGAAAACCCCGCACATTGATCAGCTCGCTGCCGAGGGTTTGCAGTTCACCAGCGGTTACTGCTCGGCTTCCACCTGCACGCCAACTCGCTACGCCATGCTCACCGGCACTCACGCCTTCCGTGTCAAAGGCACCGGAATTGCGGGTCCCAACTCCCCCGCCCTGATCAAGCCGGAAGTCGTCACCATGCCGGACCTGCTGCAAAAAGCGGGCTACAAAACAGCGGTCATCGGCAAGTGGCACCTTGGACTGGGAGCAGACAAACAACCTGACTGGAATGGCGACCTCAAGCCGGGCCCGCTCGAGATTGGCTTTGATTACTCCTTCCTGCTGCCCACCACCAATGACCGCGTTCCCCAGGTCTATGTAGAGAACCACCGCGTGCTCAACCTCGACCCCAAGGACCCGCTCTGGGTCGGCCACAAAAAACCAAGCCCGGATCACAAAACCGGCCTCAGCCACCGTGACGAGCTCAAGATGGACTGGAGCCACGGCCACAACAGCACCATCCACAATGGCATCAGCCGCATCGGCTTCTACACCGGTGGTCACAAAGCCCGCTTCCGCGATGAGGACCTTGCTGACAAGTGGGTGGAGAAATCAGAGGCTTGGATCAAACAAAACAAGGACAACCCCTTCTTCCTCTTCTTCGCCTCCCATGATTTGCATGTGCCACGCATGCCTCATGAGCGCTTCCACGGCAAGTCCCGCACCGGCTTCCGCGGTGACGCCATCGTCCAGCTGGACTGGTGTGTGGGTGAAATCGTCAGGATCCTCAAGGAACAAGGCCTGGAGAAAAACACCATGGTCGTGTTTTGCTCAGACAACGGCTCCGTGCTCGATGATGGCTACAAGGACGGCGCCAAAGAAAAGCTCCACGACCACAAACCCGCGGGCCCCTATGCTGGTGGCAAGTACCAGATCACCGAAGGCGGCACCCGCACACCCTTCATCACCTGGTGGCCGGGCACGATCAAACCTGGGGTCTCGAAGGAAATCGTCTGCACGATTGACCTCGGCACCAGCCTGGCCAGCCATCTCGGAGTAACTATTCCCGATGACGCCTGCCTCGACAGCCTCAACGTCATGCCTGCTCTGCTTGGCAAAGAAGACGCCAAAGGACGCAGCAACCTTATCCAGCAAAGCAACGGCAGAGAGGGAGTCAACAGCTCCATGGGCTATCGCTCAGGCAAATGGAAGCTACAGCGTCAGGCAACCAAATCGGGTAAAAAGAAAGCGGCTGCCAACTCTGTGCCGGCTACCTTTAGCTACAAGCTCTACGACCTGGGCACAGACCCCGCGGAATCCAAAAACATTGCCAAACAGAACCCGGAGGTCTTTGAACGCATGAAGGCGGAGCTGCAGCAGCAGATTGATGCAGGCCGGACCCGGCACTAGGCACTAGGCACTAGGCACTAGGCACTAGGCACCAGGGTGCCTGATGAGTGACGGCGGATGACAAGACAAGCCCGCTTAAAATCACCGATTTAAAAAACAGATGAAATCTAAAATCAGCTGGCTTCATGGCATCATTCCGGTGACTCTGGCAGCGCTGCTCTCAATATCTTCTTGTGGAAAAGTCGATAACGACGATCAGCAACAAGACAAGAATGAGGCGCAGCCTGCGGGTGCGGAAAAATTTCCTGAATTTTCCTGGGATCACATTCCACGTTACATGCACATCTACAAAACGACTTCCTTCACGGAGGAGGAACTCGATTATTTAGCCACATTCCCTCTGATCACCTTTGAAAAAGCGACCGGAAGAAGGGATGGAAGCGTCCAACAAGGCACATTGAAAGCCGCCCGTGGGGTAAAAAAACGCAACCCGAAGGCAAAAATTTTATACTACAAAAATCTGGTTATCGACTGGGGCGGCAGCTCCGCATCCGAGGAGTTGAAAAATATCCAGGGCGGCTTCCTGAAAAGCGAAGACGGCAGCTACCCGGTTCACAAGGAGATCAACCAGCGCAAGTTTTTCGACATCAGCCTGCCCGCAGTACGGGACTGGTGGCTGGCGGATGCCAGAGAGGTGCTGTCTGATCCGTCCATCGACGGACTCTTTGTCGATGCCAACGTCAAAGTTCTCGTGGGTACGTATTTTGCCAAGGGGCAAAAGACCGGGGCGAAAAAAGCCCAAGAAATCATCGAGGGCTATGAAACGCTGCTGACCAGGTTCGACTCAGAACTCCGCAATGAACATCTCATTTTCGCCAACATCGTGCGCGCGCGCTTCAAGGACGGTGGCCTGGGTTACATGACGCACTTTGACGGCTCCTACATGGAGACCTTCGAGCACAATGTGGGCGGCGTTTCCAAGAAAGACTACGTTGCCCAAAACATCGCCCACGGGCAAAAAACCGCCCGCCAGGGTAAGATTCTGGCCTTCACGCTGGAGGTGGACAAGGCGCTGCACGAGGCCGCCTCGCGTAGGGGCGATGACTTCGAGGCTGACAAAACGTTCAATGACCGGCTCAACTACGCCACGGCCATTTTCTTGGTCATGGCTGAAAAACACAGCTATTTTCTCCCCCACGTTGGCTACGGGGTAACAAAGAACAACCGCCTCTGGCTGAAAACCCCCTCGGTTTTCAAGCAAAAGCTCGGTCCGCCCAAAGGACCCGCCACCAAAGAAGCTTACATCTACACGCGCGAATTCGAGCATTGCTCGGTCTGGCTGGATATCGAAAATGAAAAGGCAGCACTGACTTGGAAATGAGCGAGGCATCGAACTCTTAACATTCATCTCACCCCCCCATAACCATTCAATACCATGAAACGCCTCACTCTCCTATTTCTCTCTTCACTCTTCACCTTTCACTCTTTGGTGGCTGCCCCTGCGGAGCAAGCAGCGGCCGAGCAGCGGACGACCAAAGGAAGTGCAAGCACTGAGTCGCAGGGCAAGCACTCCCCAGCCGAGCAGCGGACGACCGATGAAGGTGCAAGCTCCAGCGGCCGACGGTCTGAAGGCGAAGCCTTCAAGAGAAGGGCAAGCTTTATAAAACCAAACATCATTCTCTTCCTCGTCGACGACATGGGGCTGATGGACACCTCGGTTCCCTTCGTTGTTGATGCCAAAGGAGAGCCGCAGAAATATCCACTCAACGAATTCTACCGCACGCCGAGCATGGAGAAGCTGGCGGCAGCGGGCACACGCTTCACTCAATTTTACGCCCACTCGGTCTGCTCCCCTACTAGGGCGTCGATCATGACCGGGCAAAACTCCGCACGCCATCGCTCCACCACCTGGATCAAACCGCAGAGCAACAACCGCGGTGCGTTTGGTCCAGCCGAGTGGAATTGGACTGGCTTGGACAAAACGAGCATTACCCTGCCACGTCTCCTACAAAATGCAGGATACAAAACCATCCATGTGGGCAAGGCTCACTTCGGCCCGGATAATCATGAAGGCTCAGAGCCACTTAACGTGGGCTTTGACATCAACGTCGGTGGTTTCTCAGCCGGACAACCCGGCAGCTATTACGCAGAGAAGAACTACGCCCGCGGTGGCAAGACAGGACAGGTTCCCCACCTGGAGAAATACCACGGCACTGACACCTTTCTCACCGAAGCCCTCACTCTGGAGGCGAACCGACACATCGAGGCCTGCGTCAAAGAGCAGAAGCCCTTCTTCCTCCATATGTCGCACTACGCCCTGCATGCTCCCTTCGAGTCGGACCCACGCTTTGCCAAAAACTATGCTCAGTCGGGACAAAACAAACGTGCCCAGGCCTATGCCACCTTGGTCGAAGGCATGGACAAATCCCTCGGAGACCTCCTCGTCAAACTAAAGGAACTCAAGGTAGCCGACAACACCCTGATCATCTTCGTCGGCGATAACGGCTCTGATGCTCCCCTGGGCAAAGGAGATCACAACAGCTCAGCCCCCTACCGGCAGAAGAAGGGCTGGCGCTACGAGGGCGGCATGCTCGTGCCCTTCATCGCCGCCTGGGGCCGTGTCAATGAAACCAACAAGTGGCAACAGAAACTCCCGATTCCCGCAGGTGCCATCCAAACCCAGATGGGCACCATCCTCGACCTCCTGCCGACCATTTGCCAACTGGCAGACGTCGAGACCCCCAAAGACATGCCGCTCGACGGCTACGATCTCAAGTCACAGTTCGCTGGCAACAAAAACGAGACCCGCAAGGAAGACTTCCTCAACCACTTCCCCCACGAGCACCGCAGCAGCTACTTCACCAGCTACGTCAATGACGGCTGGAAGGTGATTTACCACTACCCACTCCCAGCAAGAGGCAAAAAAGAACAAGGAAAAGAACTCAGCCCTGGTTACGAACTCTTCAACCTGAAGGCAGATCCTTTCGAGAAAAAAGACCTGGCAAAGAGCAATCCCGGAAAACTCAAAGAAATCATGACCGCCATGATCGAGGATCTCGAAGCCAAGAAGGCCCTCTACCCGCAGAAGGGCGACAAGGAGCTCAGGCCGCAAATGCCAGCGCCACCTCGATGAATCGCCCGCATCCGTAAGAGATCGCTTGACGGCAGGCATCACAACGCAAGAATGGGTGATGCTTCCTCGTATGGAAGGTATACACCGAAATTGTAAATCCACCACCATCCCAGATCATCATGAGACTGCTCGCTTATTTATTTCTCTCTTCACTTTTCACTTTTCAGTCTTCCTTTGCGCAAGCCAACGCGGCCGAGCAGCGGACGACCAAAGGAAGTGCAAGCTCCAGTAAACCCAACATCATTTTCATCCTCACCGATGATCAGGGATACGGGGATCTCGCACGCCACGGTCACCCGTTGTTAAGAACCCCACACACAGACCGCCTGCATGATGAGAGTGTGCGCTTTGATAATTTCTACGTCAGTCCCTCCTGCGCCCCCACCCGTGCGGCCCTGATGACCGGCATGCATGAGTTCCGCAATGGTGTCACCCACACCCGCGACCCACGCGAGCACCTCTGGAAAGACGCTACACTACTACCCCAACTACTCAAAACTGCGGGCTATAAAACCGGCCACATTGGCAAGTGGCACCTCGGCTGGAATGATGAATATCACCCACACAAGCGAGGCTTTGACTGGACCCTGCAGGGAGCCGAACACTTTGACCCCAAGCTCGTTGCCTACAAGGATAACGACAGACCCAAACACATCAAGGGCGAGGGCTTCCGCGAGGATCTCTACTTTGACCACGCCATGTCCTTTATCAAGCAAGCCGGTGACCAACCGTTCTTTCTCTATCTTTGCACCTACTCACCACACACCCCGCTGCTGGCCCCGGAGAAATACATCGCCCCCTACCGTGGCAAGGTTGGTGATGATGAGGCGACCTACCTCGGCATGATCGAGAACGTGGACTACAACGTCGGCCGCCTGCTCGACTTCCTGGACAAAGAAAACCTCGATGAAGACACCATCATTATCTTCATGAATGACAACGGCGTCACCGTGGGCCTCGACGTCTACAACGCCAACATGCGCGGCAGCAAGTGCACCATCTGGCACGGTGGTAGCAGGGCGATGTCCTTCTGGCGCTGGCCCGGCACCTGGAAACCCAAAAAGCAAGACAACCTCACCGCACATCTCGATGTGCTGCCCACCCTCTGCGAGCTGGCAGGAGCCGAGATCCCCACGGATCTCAAGCCGCAACTCGAGGGCTACAGCCTCGTTCCCCTGCTTGAGTCAGATGGTGACAAACCCGTTTCCTGGCACGATGACCGCCTGCTCTACCAGCACGTGGCCCGCTGGCCCAGCGGCATGGCCGTCCAGCACAAGTACAAGATGGCTGGCGTGCGCCAAGGCAGCTACCTGCTCGCCCGCAGTCACCCCTGCCATGATCCTAAGTGCAATACCGATGTTTTCGGCATGCAGTGCAACACCCTTCGCTCGATTGAGAGAGGTGGCAAATCAGCCAACTACACCAAGAAAAACGGCCAGTTTCACTGGGGCGTGAGCCCTGCGGACAAGTGGGTGCTTTTTGACACCAGCAAGGATCCCGGCTGCCGCAACGATCTCTCGGACAGCGAGCCGGAGCTCGTCAAGGCCATGGCTGCTGCCTTCGACATCTGGTGGGATGACATGTATCCGGCCATGGTCGAGCGGGGTGGCGAGATCCAGCTCAAGTCTGTGCTTGAGAAAAAGAAGCAGGTCTTGCCGTAGGACAGCTTCGTTAGAATCCCTTACTAAACACAACACCATTCACCTATGAAAAACAAACACCTCTTCGGGCTCGTTGCCTGCGCAATGCTCCTCCCCTCTGTGATATCCGCCAAGGACCCTAACAATATCGAGCCCACGCACAAGAACGTTTCATACGGTGGGCACGAAAAAGAGCTGGTCAACTTCTGGCAAGTCGATGCCGAGGAACCTGTCGGCGTATTGCTCGATATCCACGGAGGCGGCTGGATGGGCGGCAAAAAAGCGGAGACCCAACGTCCGCACCAGCTCAAAAAAGGTTACCATATCGCCTCCATCAGCTACCCCTTGGTCAATGAAGGAGCCCAACAACCCCAGATGCTCAATGCAGCACTCCGTGCCGTGCAGTTCCTGCGCTACAAGGCCGTGGAGTGGAACATTGATCCCACGCGCATTCTGGTCAGCGGTGGCTCGGCGGGAGGATGCTCCAGCTTGCTCGTCGCCCTGCACGATGACATCGCCAATCCCGACAGTGCGGACCCGGTGGAGCGCTTTTCCTCACGCGTGAGCGGTGCGATTGTTGCCGGAGCCCAGACCACCATGAACCCTTTTGTCATCAAGGAGAAGATCGGGGAGAAGACATTCGACAACCCAATGCCCTACAAACCTTTTGGTTCCGAGACCATCGAGGAGCACATGAAGAACTGGGACAAGCACAAGGATCTGGTGTTGAAATGCTCGCCGCTCACCCACCTGACTAAGGATGATCCCCCGCTGCATCTGTATTACAACGTGATGCGTGAGTATCCGACGACAAGCGGCGGAAACGGTATCCACAGCCCCATTTTTGGCGAACTCATGCTCGAAGCCTGCAAGAAAATCGGCGTCGAGTGCCACCTCAAGTATTGGGAAAAAGATGAAGGCCGCCCTGCAGCCGCCATCGGGCGTCAGGAGTTTATCGACAAGCTACTGCTGAAATAAAAAACAAGCTGATCACCGCCAGGCTCAGCGCGCTGTTAGCACGGGAAACCCCTTTGTTGTTACGACCTCGCCTTGGGCTGGCGCAAACATCACTTCGATTGAATCCTCCTTGTCGGCAAGGGCATTTCCTTTCTCCACACCGAGCACCCGCAGAGCAGTCGCCCACGCATCCGCTTGCATTGCAGTGGGCGCGATGACGGTGACGTTGAGCCGGTCCTGCTTGCCTTTAGCTGTATCAGGATCTAACACATGAGCACTACGTTTGCCATCGATCTCGGCAAATTGATAACTATCCCCTGAGGTTGAGAGCGCCACTTCGCTGAGTTCCACGCTGGCAATGACCTTCTGGTCAGGGCCTTCGAGGCCAATACTCCAGCCCTTAAGCTCTGGCGGAGAACCGACAAGCACCATCTCCCCACCCACGGCAACGGCCAGATCATTGACACCCCCGTTCTGCAACAAACCCGCCAGCTCATCAGCGATGTAACCTTTGGCAATACCTCCCAGATCCAAGCTCAATGATTTTTTGAAGTGGACTGTCTTTTGCAACTCATCCAAGACCAGTGCCTGACATCCCACAGATGCAAGCGAACCAACAACTTCACTTGAGCCCCCCTGCTTTTGCCGCCGCCACTCCCTGGTAGATGCGCCCATGGTCACATCAAAAGCTCCGTTGGACTGTTCAGAAATTTTCTCAGCACTCAACAAAACCGCAAAAAGCTCATCACTCACCGGAGTCGCCTGCTTGTGAGCCACCTTGCAGAGCTTCGTCAACTCACTGTCATCCCGGTAGTCGGAAAACACAGCGTCAAGCTGGCGCACCCTGTCAAAACAACGCTTGGCAAGTGCCTTCGCCCGTTCCCGGTCATCACTGTAAAAAACCAGACGAACAATTGTGCCCAAGTGCGCCTCAGTGAAGCTGTAGCGTTGGGCCTCGGATGAGCCTTTTTGCTCCTGGGCCGCAAGTGGCGTCACCCATACGTGCAATGCCATGCACAAGACACCAGCTACCCATGCCGGCCTAATAATATTTTGCCATCTCACCATCTTCTGCGACCCCGGAATTCCATGCGCGATACATTTCCTCCACACTGGGAATATTTACTGGCCTGACCACACGCATACCTAGCCATGGAGTATCAGTGTGATACCAGAGGCTCTTTGGGCTCTGAGGGTCAGACTGTTTCCACGCAGGCTCGGACGGGTGACGAGCAGAGCAAGCCATCGCCTCCGCATTCTGTTGCCAATAACCACCTTTGGTCACATGTGGATAGGCCTTGGTGGCGATCACCCAGGGATCCTGAACCTTGTTCGTACCAAAGTACTTCAAACGGTTTTCAACGTGTTGATCGAGTGTCCACTCCAGCACGTTGCCATGCATATCATGGAATCCCCAGGCATTGGCTTTCTTTTCGCCGGGTATGCCATAAGCACTGCTGGCATCGCCATTAATCTGAGCATACTCAGCAGCCTCGGAAGCGTCATCGCCCCAGCTGAACTTAGCCTCTGATCCTGCACGGCAGGCGTATTCCCACTCAGCTTCGGTGGGCAGGCGGTAAAAGTGACCGGTTTTGTAGCTGAGCCACTGGCAATACTTATTCGCTGCATGCTGAGTCATGCTCACTGCGGGATGCCCCTCACGTGGCATGCCGTAAGTCATGGGATGATAAGGAGGTGTGGGGCGGGCCAAGAGCTTGACCTCGTCTTCGACGCTATCGCGCATAAATTCGAGCACCTGACCGTCTTTCTCGCGAGGCAGCTCAGTAATCATGAAGGGTTCGTACTCGTCCCAGGCAACCTCGTGCTTGCCCATCCAGAAGGGTGAAATGCTTGCCTCTATGACATCGTCAGCTTGCTCTCCCTGCCAGCGGAAACTGCCACCCTTGACGGGCAGCATTTCAAAAGAAGCTCCGGTATCGAGCTCTTCCGTGTAAGCCTCAGCCTCCTTGCCAACTTCCTTTTCCGCCTGCTTGAGAATGCGCTCACGGATGAGCTTGCTAATGCGCATTTGCTCCTCATCAACATTATCCCCCAGCTCAATCACCCGTGGCTTGTGGGCCGCTGCCTCAGCAGTTTGGTTCTCGGCCTCGGCTTGGTTTCCAAGG
Source organism: Oceaniferula sp. (assembly GCA_965657565.1). Lineage (GTDB taxonomy): Bacteria > Verrucomicrobiota > Verrucomicrobiia > Verrucomicrobiales > Akkermansiaceae > Oceaniferula. The sequence goes on along the minus strand of CBFHPA010000025.1, from coordinate 17,726 downwards.
CAAGTAGCAAAAAAGATACAAACAGTGGCAATGGCACTAATCTGGGAGATGTGAAGTTTGCTCTTCATTTTCATATTAGAAAGTATCAGTAGATATCGGAGCAAATCAATCTCTGATCCTTATATTTCTAAACCCAACCGCAGCACCGTGCCCGGCAAAACCGATGTAGCCATCAGATACATTCAAACCAGGGCGTTGCTTTTTATCCATGAAGTCCGTTACCTTGGCAAGATCACCATCGAGAATAGGAACGCCGTTAAGCTCAACCTGGATGCGGCTCCCCTTAACAGTAACCACCTGGTGATTCCACTCCCCAACCGGACGCAGGTAACCACGGTGTGCTGGAATCATGCCGTAGGCACTACCGTGAAACTGACGAGGATCGAGGCCCTTATATTGGTCTGCGCTGTTGTCAAGAATCTGCAGCTCACACATGCCGACATAGGCGCCGTCTCCCTTGCCTGGGTAACGTAGCAAAAGTCCATTGTTGCCACCGGGGGGAAGTTTGAACTCAAAGGCGAGCTTGAAGTCCGCGTATTTCTGTTTCCGATAGATGAGCTGGCCTTTACTGACATAAACCGCATCGTCGCTGATCTCGCATCCTTTCGGCACACTGGCCTGCCAATCCCCCAGGGATTTGCCATCAAAGATCCTCTGCCAACCCTTACCAGAGGTAGCTTCTGCCAATATCGTATCTGCCTCGGCAGCGGAAATCTCACGCACAAAGATATTGCGCCATGCCACCGGAGCCCCATGGGTTTGTAAAATGATGGGGCCCTGCTTGTCCAGCGGGCGGTCACGCTTCCAGAAGTTCTGCATGTGGGCACGATCCACGACGAGCTTGTCATTGAGCCAGACCCAGGTGCAGGAGCCAATTTGGCGAATACGTAAGCGATTCCATTCTCCAATAGGCTTATCTGCGTGCACCAGCGGATGCTTACTAGCGCCGGCCCCCTTGTTATTCCAAAGCCCGCCCGATCCTTTGTCCGCTCCGTATCTCCATTTGCCGGCCTCCTCACGCGTGTCCCAGATCTGCACCTGCGGAGTTCCGCGCATGTAGATACCGCTATCTGACCCTTCATCCAGGCGGAAGTCGACCATGAATTCCACATCACCATAGTCCTTGACCGTGCAAAGATAAGGCCCATGGCCATCATTGTGAATCACCCCGTCTTTGATCTGCCAGTGCGTGGGAAACACCTCACGGTCCTGCTCGCGCTTAGCTGCTATTTTCTTGGCATCCTTCAGCTTGACGTAGTCGTGCGGATTCTCTGCCCGCCAACCGCTGAAGTCCTTGCCGTTGAATAAATTGCTGAAACCTTCAGGTAGCGAAGCAGCATGAACGTTAGCGGCGACGAACACGAGAAGTGCCGCCACCTGTGGATAGAGGTGCCTTGTTTTCATCTTTGGAAAATTAATCAATCCTTTCGCCGCACTCTAGGAAAATTTCGTCTTGCCGACTTCAGCAACTGGACGCGGCGCAAACGGCGTGTCGAAATTGAGTCCCTCAACTTTGATGAGTTCATCGGTGGAAGACATGATTTTATCCTTGGTCATCAGCTGACCGGTGTAACTGGCAGTCCGGCCCATGATGGCCAGCGCGTGGCTGTGCTCCATCTTACCGAGCACATCGTTAAACACCTTACCACTGCGAATATGCTCCAGCAGAATTTCATGCTCATTCTGGTAACCCAGACGACCTTTGCTGTGCCAGACGACCTTGCCGTCTTTGGTGATGGAAGCTCCGCCTTTATTGAGTGAGGCAAAACCCTTGCTACCCGTGATCGCGTCATGACTACTGGCATAGGCACCGGGCACCTGACGACCCATGAAATCCGCCCGGCGGCCATCCGCATACTCGTAATTCAGAGCAAACTGGTCCCAGTTGTTAGCCCCCTCAACGGGCTTGATATTAGCCCCCATGCCCATGCATTTCTCTGGCATTTGATCCCCCATCGCCCAGGACATCTTGTCGAGACCGTGGATCATGAATTCCATCATGCAGTCACCACTGAGCTCGAGGTAGTTTTGCCAATAACGCAGAGCCCACTGCATGTCTGACATGCCGGATTTCGCCTTGAACTTAATGTCTGCCATCCTGTTGGGGCGCTGACCACCACAGTAAGTCGAAGAAACCGAGAGCACCTCACCAATTTCGCCACCTTGGATGCGCTTGTGCAGCTCCATCAGGTGGGGCGAGTAACGCCACACCAAGCCCGTCATGACAGACAAGCCCTTGGACTGAGCCTTTTTGGCGGAATCCACTACGCTCTTGAGCCCGGGAATGTCATTGGCAAAAGGCTTCTCCATGAACACGTGCTTACCAGCTGCCACTGCAGCCGCAAAATGCTGGGGGCGGAACACGGGAGGGGTAGCCAGGATGATGATGTCCACGCCACTATCAATCACCTTCTGGTAACCGTCAAAACCGAGGAAGACACGCTTGCGACCCTCGGTGTCAATCCGGGCTCCATTGCGGTTTTCAAAACCCTTGAGACGTTTCTCGAAAATATCGGCCACCGCCCAGATCTTGGTATTCGGGTCTGCCGCCAGAATATTGTTCATAGCACCACCACCACGGCCTCCCAGACCAATCACACCAACCTTGAGGACTTTGTTATTACCATTCTTGGCTTTTACAAAAGGTGCTGCGAGAGGACTCAAGGAAATAGCAGCTGCACCGAGAGATGCTTTTTTAACGAATGTCCTGCGTTCTAAATTGCAGGTAGTGGCTTTGTCATTAGCGTTGTTATTCATGATAATAATTTGGATTTGTGATTACTGAATGCATTTCAGCAATCATCTATGTAAAATACCAACCAAATAATGACAATTTATCACATTTCTGTCACAATCGTCAAAAAACTGACAAATCATCGGCAATTGGGTTAATTCCTACTGATCAAAGCCCTGCTAATCCCTTTAGTATTGATGACTGATAAAAAACATGGCCACGTCAGAAAATTTGATTGGCTAGCACGTGCTCTCCGTGATTGGATCGAACCATGTACGAGGCAACTGGAAAAATTAAGGTCATTTTTGACACCCAAACCTTCCCCAGTGGATTCAGCAAACGTGAGTTTGTAGTCACCACAGGGGATGACAATTACCCACAGGATATCAAGTTTGAGATCATCAAAGATAAGTGCGCATGGCTCGACAAATATGAGGCTGGCCAAGATATCACCGTTCATTTCGACATCCGAGGTAATGAGTATAAAGATAAATACTACGTCAATCTCAACTGCTGGAAAATCCTTGCAGCCAACGGTTCAGATAACAGCCAACCGGCGCAACCATCCTCCGGTAATGAGGTAGAGCCTTCACCGGATGATCTCGTCAACGACGATATCCCGTTTTAGAGCTTTGCCCGTGGTGAAGCACTGCCTCAGCAGGCAATAATAACCCAACCCAGCATGAAGAGTGATTTTCTCGTCATCGGCACTGGCATCGCTGGACTGAGCTTTGCCCTGCGTGCTGCCCAGCACGGCACGGTGAGTATTATCACAAAGGGCAAGCCGATGGACTCCAACACAGCTTGGGCACAAGGGGGCATTGCCGGTGTCCTGCCTGAGGGGCTACGTGAACAAGGCGACAGCATCGAACACCATATTGATGACACCCTGGACGCCGGCGCTGGACTCTGTGACGAAGGCGCTGTGCGCACCATCCTATCCGAAGCAGGTCAAACATTGGAGGAGCTTATCGCGTGCGGAGTTGATTTCGACAAAGAGACGAACTCTCATGATGGATACTCTCTTGGCAAAGAAGGTGGCCACAGTCACCGCCGCATTCTGCACGCCAAAGACACCACAGGTAGGGAAATAGCTGAGTCCTTGCTGGAAGCTACACACCAAAACAGCAACATTACCTTCTATGAGCAACATTTTGCCATCGATCTAATTACCTCACGCAAGCTGGGAACCGTATCAGAAGATCGCGTGCTCGGAGCCTACGTACTTAATGAGACCAGTGGCAAGGTGCACCGCTTTCGCTCAGACCGCGTCATTCTAGCTACCGGTGGCTGTGGTAAGGTTTATCTCTACACGACCAATCCAGATGGATCTACTGGTGATGGTGTCGCAATGGCTTGGAGAGCCGGAGCTACCATTGCCAACATGGAGTTTGTCCAGTTTCATCCCACCTGCTTCTACAATCCGGCTGCCACAGGAGCCAAGGCCAGATCTTTTCTCGTCTCTGAGGCCGTCCGCGGTGAGGGAGGCATTTTACGCGACGAAGAAGGTCATGAGTTCATGGAAAAATATGATGAGCGCAAGTCACTAGCACCTCGCGATATTGTAGCCAGAGCCATCGACCATGAGCTCAAAAAAACAGGTGCTCAGTGCGTCTATCTTGATGTCACCCATAAGCCAGAAGGCTTCATGCAAGAGCGCTTCCCACACATTTACAATACCCTGCTTGAGTTCGGTCTGGACTGTCAAAAAACACCCATTCCCGTGGTTCCCGCAGCCCACTACCAGTGCGGAGGCGTTGTCACAGATACCGATGGGAGGACCGACATTCGTGGGCTCTTTGCTATTGGTGAAGTAGCCTGCACAGGGTTACACGGCGCTAATCGACTTGCGTCAAACTCGCTCCTCGAAGGACATGTCGTAGCAAGGCGCTCTCTCGAGAAGATGCTCAGCCTGCACCCACTCGACAAACCCTCTCCAGCGGCTCCTGATATCCCTCAATGGGAATATGGTGATACAGCTCCGCCAGATGAGCTCGTTGTCATTTATCACAATTGGGATGAAATTCGCCGCTTGATGTGGGATTACGTGTCCATTGTTCGAACCTCCAATCGACTTGACCGCGCTGCCAACCGGCTCAGCAACCTACGCCGCGAAGTGAGAAGTTTCTATTGGGGACACCGCCTCAATTCTGACATTCTTGAGCTCCGCAACCTTGTGGCTACAGCATCTTTGGTTGTTGATTGCGCCCTTAGGCGACATGAATCCCGAGGTATTCATTATACTTTAGACTTCCCTCAAAAAGACGAACGTCACAACAAGCCAACTACATTGAGGCGTTTCTAGTCCGCCTCAACACTTGCCCTCAGAATATGCAGTATCCCTTACTACTTGTTGGCCTGACACTACTCTCAAGCTCGGCCCATTCCTTACTGGGACAGAGCAGCTATGACTCAGCAAGCAGATCGGTACCGCGGGTCATTACTCCCACTGCCTCAGCTTACCCTTCACAAGTAAAACGCTACCCTTGGAAACAAAATATTACCGCAACGGTTTTCTGGATTGGAGAAAAACCAAACGGTAGAAACCTAACATCCAATCACGCCAGCTCATGGGATACGCGCTGGCAGGAAAACTACGGCGGTTACGACAATCCAGATACTACGGCACGTATTCAATACCGGCCCAAGGCATTCACACCAAAGCTCAATCCTTTCTACGTGGCGCTCCCCTACAATGATTGCCTCAACTATAAGACCCATTGTCCACACGCAAGCCGGGTCATCCCCTGGTGGCAACATAGGGCTGATAAGCGCCCCGGCAAATCTTCCTGCAAAGGCCGCTGGCTTCAAATCGTCTATGGAAAAAAAGTTTGTTATGCCCAGTGGGAGGACTGCGGCCCCTTCACCACCGATGACTGGCCATATGTTTTTGGCAACCAGCGGCCAAAAAACAAAGAAAACAAAGCCGCAGGCCTGGACGTCTCTCCTGCAGTAAGAGACTATCTCGGCATGCCCTCTATGGCTAAAGTCCACTGGCGCTTCATCGACTTCTCGAACATCCCTAAAGGTCCGTGGTCACAATATGGCAGCAATAACCCCTTCCTTAACAAACAACTCGACCCAACACTCAAAGCTCGCCAAGCACACATGGAATATCTTCGTAAATTGCGGGACCAAGCCTACGCTCGCAAGAAAGGTTGGCGATAGATCAACCAGCTCAAACAAAGGCCATAAGCTCACTAGCGTAGCCTCGGTATACTTTTTTACAAAGATTCGCTTGCTTTTTCGACGCTGGGACTCTAATTCCCTCCGCACCACGTATCTACGTTTGGCACCAGTGCTCGGGTGGCGGAATTGGTAGACGCGCTAGACTAAGGATCTAGTCCGGGTTAACCGGGTGCGGGTTCGATTCCCGCCTCGAGCACCATTTTAAAAGCTCTCATCCCTCACACGGACCGAGAGCTTTCATATACCCTCTTGGTTTCAAAATCAAAAATTTCCAAGTACCGCCAGCCGGAATCGAACCGGCACGAATGTTACCATTCAACGGATTTTAAATCCGTCGCGTCTACCAATTCCGCCATGGCGGCGTACTTGGAATCCATCTCGTCTACCAGCAGACTGGCTCGAGACGGGTGCACACTAGGAACGCTTTTTGATTTCGTCAATGGCAGCTTGCAAGGATTTGATCTTTTTTGCATCCATCTTCGATTCGGCCATGAGCTTCGTCAGAAAATCAACACTCTGTTTGGTGCCCACATCACCGAGAATTTCCGAAGCTTTCACCATGCGCCCGACATCCATCGTATTAATCTGAGGCAAAATAACTAATTCAGCGCCAGCGCCTAGCTGCAACAAATAATCGCTCCACCGCGCAGGATCCTTATTCCAGAGGTCCATCAATATCGCTCCGCAGCCGTCCACCTTGTATCCGATAAGTAGCTCCATCGTAACTGGAGACACCCTACCCTCAGCATGTAGTTTTTTCGCCGCATCTAGCAAAGCACCTCTGATTTCCGAATCTGGTAAAGCCCACACCTTCAATGCCTCAATAATAGCAAGTTGAAGATCAGCATGGCTTGATGGAAGCATCTCAATGAGTTGCTCCGCAATATCGGTACGCAATGCCTTCGGTTTTGATTTAGCCAATCGCTTGGCTGCCTCCATCTGACCTTCGGGATCAAAGTTTTTCAATACTACCAAGTTGAGAAACTCATAATCAGGGTCCTCCATATTGTTTAGTTTTGCTGGATCTGGCTCACTCGTCGTCGCACTGTTCACATACACTTCGAGCAGGCGCAAATCTTCCTCCATCCTCTCCACTTCACCAAACCGCTCACATAGCGCCGCGATCTGCTGGATACTTTTCTTTTGTTCGACAAGCAGTATCATTGCCGACTGGCCGGTGTCACCACGGGGAAAAAGAACCTCCCGGCTGAGCCCGCCTGTTGCGTAATACAAATAGGCTGCAATCTTGCTCTGAGCAGAGTAATCAGCATTCCGAACAAAAATGCCGACCACCGACTCACGGGGATGAATAAAAAGCGCTTCCTCAATAGGGTCATAGCCAATCCTGATCAAGTAGTCCCCCATGCTCTCGGGCTGGGTTTCGTTTTCCACCTCCTCTTTGAGTTGAAGCCCAGCATCAATAGGCTTAATAAAAGAGCTTATGGGGTTACCTGGAAACAGCGCAGGCATGAACATCAGTATCATGGAGAGCACGAGAGCAAGCATCACACCAATCGATCTATTTCGTGCGGCACCATAGATGAGCAAAATACTGCCAATCAAAGCTGAAAAGCCACAGAGCACGTAGCGGTTTGGCGTTTCAATATCTCTCAATGGTCCTTCCTTTCCGCCACCGAGGAGAAAAACTACGATCACCGCAACCATCAACAAGATTCCGCACGCAACAGCGATCGTCCTGCGTGGTCGAGGTGGTCCTACTAAGTCAGGATTCACATCACTTTGATAACTTGCTGGCACAAACGCGACCTCACCAGGCTTCACAGGGGCTCGGTCACCAAACTTACTCAGCCCCGTGTCTTTCTTTTCACCCGGGTAAAAACGTTTCTTTTCTTTGATCTCATGCTCTTTATTCACCGTAAATAAATGGTCGCAGGAACCACATTCTACCTCCTTGCCTAGGTAATCCTCGGCAACATCGAATTCTTGATCACAATCAGGACATTGTATTTTCATATCTTATTCGGTTTCAGCTCGAGCAGGCAGTGAAATTTCTCGTATAACTTTATGAGCTAGGACCATTTTTGACCATCAATAAAAAAAGTTTAATTATCGTTCACCTGCGCTTGCCCCATGGGCGGGGCTCGGGTAGAAGCATCACATGCTTGCTGAAATTGAGTCCCTACTAGTCCTCCAAGACCGTGACCAACGCATCCTCTCTCTCGAGGAAGACATACAGCGTATTCCCAACAGCAAGGAGCAAGCAAAACAACGTCTTGCCAATGACAACGAGCTGGTTGCCAACGCCAAAAAAGCCGTTCAAGAAAATGAAGTGGCCATCAAAAATCTGGAACTTGATATCGGCACCAGAAAAAACACCTTGGAGCGACTTAAGGTGCAGCAATATGAAACCAAGAAAAACGACGAATTTACCGCATTGGAAAATGAGATCGCTAGATACAACCAAGAGGTTGACGACTTGGAAACTCAAGAACTCGAGCTCATGGAAAATGCCGACCACCTGCGTATCGATCTGGCGAAGGCAGAGGCCGCTTTAGCTCTCACCCAAGGCATGGTGGATGAGGAAATTGCTCAGCTAGACCAGCGTGCTGCTGAAGTAAAGGCACAGCATGAGGAAGTAAGCGACGAGCGCACCAAGCTAGCGTCTGCTGTAGATGCTGACCTGCTATCACTCTACGAGCGATTGATGTCCTCAAAAGGAGGTGACGCTATTGTCTCCGCCGAGAAAAGCCAATGTCACGGCTGCCACATGAAAGTGGTACCAGCCACAATGATCAAAGTGCAGGCGGAAAAAGAAGTTACCCAATGTGAAAACTGCGGGCGCATCTTACACCTCTAGTCAGGCTACCAACCACCACTGCCATGACAAACGACTCCATTCTCGAACTTCTTAAGCAAGTCCCTTACCCGGGCTTCTCTCGCGACATCGTATCCTTCGGCTTGGTCAAGGATGTCAGCTATGAGGACGGCATTGTCAGCGTTGCCATTAGTGTGCAAACCAACGATGCCTCTGTGCCAGAGCAGATCTTTAAAAACTGCCATGCTATTCTCGACCCCCTCCCCGAGGTCAAGCACGCCAGGATTGAGCTCGATGTGCAAGAACCAGCCACTCAAGCCAATGCCGACGCTGCCGGCTCAGCTGCCATTAAAAACAACATCCCCGGTGTGAAGAATGTCATCGCGGTTGCCTCTGGCAAAGGTGGTGTTGGCAAATCAACCGTATCCGCCAACCTCGCCACAGCCCTGACCAAAGCTGGCCACAGAGTAGGGCTCTGTGACTGTGACCTCTACGGCCCTTCCATTGCCCACATGTTTGGTAGTCGCGAGCGCCCACTTGCCACAGAGGATAATGAAATCATTCCTATTTCAGCACATGGAGTTCAGCTCATGTCGATGGGTTTTCTGCTCGAAGAAGCCTCACCTGTGATTGTCCGCGGTCCGCTAGCAACACGCTACACCCAGCAGTTTCTACAAAATGTAGCATGGGGCGAGCTCGATTATCTTATCCTCGACCTTCCTCCAGGCACCGGTGACATCCAACTCACTATCGTTCAGACCATCGCTCTCACCGGTGCAGTCATTGTTACCACTCCGCAAGAGGTGGCCCTCATCGATGCTCGTAAAGCCATCTCCATGTTCGACAAGGTCAATGTGCCCATCATGGGACTTGTCGAAAATATGGCTTGGTTCGAATGTGAGCACGGCACCCGATACCCCATTTTTGGCGAAGGCGGAGGTGCCGCAGAGGCCGAGAAGCTCAAGCTTCCATTACTCGGCCAAATACCAATCAACATACCTACGCGTCAGCAAGGTGACTCAGGCACACCTGTTGCCCTCATTGACCCTGCTGAAAATGACGCTAGTGCTGCATTTGCCGCACTGGCAAGTAGCGTTGATCAGCTGGCTCAACACTGAGCTCAGTTGGGGATTTTCGTCATGATGTATCCACCTGTGTCACACTGACACCTATTGACAAATCGGGCATCAAGCAACATCCTTAGGGAGATCATCTATTTCTAAGTAATGACTCCTGAATCTATTGAAGAAATCATGCGCCGAGTGCACCTCCTTGAGATCAAGGCAAGGCGACTAGCTCGTGAGACATTCAGCGGGGAATACCAATCTTCCTTCAAAGGTAGCGGGCTTGATTTTGAAGATTACCGAGAATACCAACACGGTGACGAAACACGTTTTATCGACTGGAATGTAACCGCCCGCAAGGACCACCCTTACATACGAACCTTCCGCGAAGAACGCGAGCTCGCCGTCATTCTTGCCGTTGATGTCTCAGGTTCGAGCCTCTATGGCAGCGATCATTTGAGTAAGCGAGAGCTTGCGGCAGAGCTTGCCGCCGTCCTCGCCTTCAGCGCCAATATGAACGGCGACAAAACAGGCCTACTTCTTTTCGCCGAAGAACCCATTCTTTATCTACCTCCAGCAAAAGGTAACAAGCACGTACTGCGCATGATTCGTGAAATCCTTGCTGCTGAGCCAGACAAGCCTACCACCTCTATCCCTGCTGCCGCAGATTTCTTACTTCACACCGTCAAGCGCAAGGCTGTCGTCTTTCTTATTTCAGACTTCTTCGCTCACGACCTCAAAAAACCACTCAGCGCGCTGGCGAACAAACACGATGCCATCGCCCTACAGGTCACTGACCCAATGGAGCTAAAGCTACCCCGCATCGGCAAGATCACTTTGGCGGATCCTGAAACAGGCACCCAAACAACCGTCAACACCAACAATGCCACGGTTCGCATGGGATTTGCCAGACTCAGTCAGCGGCACAATGAAGGGCTTGCCAAGCTCTTTAAGCAACATGGCATTGATCACCTAGAGCTCAGCACGACGGGTGATTATCTGCCCCATCTGCATCGCCTTTTCAAAGAGCGTATCCGCAGGCGAAACTCCTAATCTTCATGACTCCGCCCATACACGACATCACCAACCCAGAGGAATTTCTCTTTGGGCAGCCACCCGTGTGGCATTCGCCATGGTTTTGGGTCATGACCGTATCCGCATGTTTGCTCATTGGCATCCTCATTCTTAAATTTACCAGAGGTGAAAACCTTGAGAAAAAGAGGCAACAGCTACTGCTATCAGCCAGCGAGGCCCTAATAGCACTCAAACAAGAAGGAGCCTCACTAGCGCCACAAACGCTGGCCGTTCGCATCTCTCTCATCCTGCGCCAATACTTTGAAGCCGCCTTTGATGATCCTTCTCTGTTCGAAACCAATGAAGAGCTTACCCTGCGGGCCGATGCGATGACCAAAGTCGACAGCAAATACCGCAGGCGAATCATCGATCATCTACACCAACTCTCCGAGCTCAAATACATACAAGCAGACCAACATAATCGCTTTGAAGAGCTGATAGAGCGGGCACTTGAGCTGCTCCGCATCATCGAGCCAGCCCCTGTAGGCGCCACCACCGATCAGAACAATTCTCCCTCCGAATAGATGCAAGATTTCCTCCAGCAATTTACCTTTGCCAACCGGTCGTGGTTGTGGGGTTTGCTTGCACTCGTTCCGCTTCTTTTCATTCGAGGCAAATCTGGAACACCGACCGCCATCACCTACTCGTCTCTGTCTATTCTCGCCAGCTTAGGCGCTAAGCCAAAACGCTTGCCAGGCTTTCTCACCTTCTCACTGATGATATTAGCCCTGGCATTTGCCCTGCTTGCCATGGCACGACCGCAGCTACGCAATGTCGAGTCGGAGAGCAAAGCCAGCGGTGTTGATATCATCCTCGCGATCGACATTTCCTATTCGATGCAAATTGTTGACTTCGTACTAAACGGGAGGCGTGCCCAGCGCATCACTGTCGCAAAGAACACTGCGGAGGCATTCATCAAACAACGTGAAAACGATCGCATTGGTATCGTTGCTTTCTCGGGAAGACCTTACATCACCAGCCCGATTACTCTCGAGCATGACTGGTTAATTGATAAGCTGCGAGAGCTTCAGCCAGGTCTGGTTAAAGAGCAAGGAACAGCAATCGGCTCGGCCATTGCCGCCTCTGCTAGCCGACTGCATGAGCGTGAGTCCAAAAGCAAGGTCGTTGTCCTCGTCACCGATGGATCCAACAACTCCGGTCGCATTGCTCCCGTCGAGGCCGCCAAGCAAGCTGCCGTCCTAGGCATCAAGGTATACGCCATTGCCATAGGCACTGAACAGGGTCGTCTCAACAACACGATCCAAGCGCACCCTCAGCAGGAATTCGACACCAAAACCCTGCAAGAAATCGCCAGCATTACCGGCGGCGAGTATTATCGAGTTAGAGACACCGACAAGCTCCGGGACACATTCAACTCGATCGACCAACTTGAAAAAACCGAGATTAAGCAGCTCAACATTGTAACCATTGAAGAGTTATTTCCATGGTTTACATCTGCTGCCTGCATCTTTGCCCTGCTCAGCTTGATCATCCAAGCCTTCAAACCATCAACCGCTCCCTGATAGCTAGACTCACTCCTCAGGCATACTCTACCGCACCATCATCATGTCCTTCGTTCATCCAAACTGGCTACTGCTGCTCATCATCCTTCCGGTGATCCTGCTTGGTGCCATCGTGGCACAACGAGCCAGCAACAAAGCATGGCAACAGTTGGTTGCCGATCGCCTACGCAAACAACTGGTCAAAGAAGGCTCCACAACACGCCGCTGGACCGCTCTCATCATAGGGCTTATTGGTTGCGGTCTGCTAATCGCTGTCCTAGCAAGACCTTATGATGGCGAGACATCAATCACTGAGCAGACAAGCAGCCGTAACATCCTTGTCGCCATTGACACCTCACGATCCATGCTCGTGCAAGATGTAGCACCCGACCGCTTTAGGCAGGCCAAAGCCACGGCGCTAGAACTCATTCAAACCTTCCCCAATGACCGCATCGGAGTCATCGCCTTTTCTGGTGCTGCTGTGTCGATGGCTCCACTGACCATCGACCACACCGCCGTGCATGAAACTATCAGCCAGCTCGACACCAAGGTCATCCCCTCAGGCGGATCAGACCTCGCCGCCGCCGTCGAGCTCGCACTTAAAACACTCAAAAAAACCGACAAAAAATCAACGCAACGAGCAGACAGCCAATCAAATGCCCTCATCATCATCAGCGATGGCGAAGACCACTCGGAAAAAATCAAATTCGCAGGAAGTGAAATCCGAGATGCGGGGATTGCCGTTTGCACCATTGGCGTTGGCACATCCGATGGCGGCATCATACCCGACCTGCGAATGCTCGATGGCAAATTCCGCGACACCAATGGTAATACCGTCTTCAGCCAGCTCAACTCAGGTGCCCTCGAACAGCTAGCGAGCGCAGGTGCTGGCTCATACGTCCCTGCATCATCAGGCGCTGACATGACGATCAATCAAGCACTAGCATCACTCACCCGTAACGAAGAAGAGGGTAGCATTGTGAGTATTCCCAACGAGACCTACCAGTGGTTGCTCTGCCCAGCTATTGCACTGCTGATTCTCTCTATTCTTATCAAATCCAATCTCTTCGCCGGCAAAATATCTACTGCAGTGACAAGCACCTCTGTCATCATCTTGCTGCTCGCCAGCAGCGAGCATCTGCACGCAGCATCCACCATGGACCAAGCCATGGACGCTTACCAAAGACAGGACTACCACAACGCGATAGAATTGTTCAGCGAAGCCCTCACCGAGGTGGAAGCAGACCAGCAACACATCATCGAGTTCTCCCAAGGCAGCAGTGCCTATCGGCTCAGCCGATGGGATGTCGCCAGCCGCTACTTCTCCAGAGCATTATTGAGCCTCGACGAACAACTACAGGAGCAATCCCACTACAACCTTGGTAACACTCTTTTCCAATGGGGCTGGACCACCCTTAATCCACCAAAAGCTGACAATACGAAAAATGCCTTCCTAGCAGCTATGCGACAGCTCTACTCAAGTCAGGCCAAGCAGGCCAGCCAGCAACAACAAGAAGAGCAAACACCTGAACTAACAGCTGAGGATCTGACAAAAATAAAAACCAATTGGCAAGACGCGATCAGCCACTACCAAGCCTCACTCGCAATAAATCCTGACAACACAAGAGCAGAAGACAACCTGCGCGAGGTCGAAAAAACCCTCAAAGAGCTCAAGGAGGCAGAAGAACAAGCCAAGCAAGAGGCTGAACAACAAAAACAGCAACAACAAGAACAGGGAGAGGGTGATCAAAAAAACCAGCAAAACCAAGAAGACGGTGAAGGAGAACAATCCGAGCAAAAATCAGACCAGGATGGAGAACAGGATGGCCAAGATGATCAACGCAAGGAAGAGGGTGATCCATCACAACAAGAAGATCAAAACGGCGACCAAAGCAACAACCAGAATAATAACGAGTCCGGGGAGCTCAGTGAGCAGCAGGCCAAACAACAGCCCGAAGAGAGCAAGGAGGAATTCGCAGCACGCATCCTCAGAGAGCAATCGGACGCGGAGGTCCGCCCTGTGAGACGTCGTCTACTAAGACTACGCAGACCTGAGAAAGACTGGTAATAAGAACCCACCCAGCGATGACCAATCAGAGAACATACAGAACCTACCAGTGGTGCATACACGCATACCTCATCATGTTCTGCACCACACTCATCACCCATGGGCAAAACAAGTCATCCTCTGCCCCCATCTATGTTCAAACAGAACTGAGTAGCAAACACCTCATCACCGGTGAGCAAACCTACCTCAAGATAAGCATCCAAAATAGCAACCAAAGCCTTCGCCCATCAGCACCTGAAATCCCTAATACCGCCGTCAATTTCTCAGGCAACCGAGTCGAGATTGACGGCCAGCGACGCATCACCCGATCGTTCATTTATCGTATCAGACCAGCCAAGCCAGGGACATACACCGTTCCGCCGATATCCTTCAATGGTAGCCGTAGCAAGTATTCAGGAAAACCACTGAGCTTCGAAGTGCGTGACGCAAACGAACTCTCCAAAGTCTCCTCAGGCATGATGGGGCAAGACATCATGATCGGCTGGTTCCCTGATAAGACCAAACTCTACGCCGGAGAGCAGTGCCCACTCACCCTGAAAATCTACGTTCCGTCCAAACTTAGGCCAACCAACTGGGGACTTCCCGAAGCAGAAAAAACCAACTGCCTGGCTTGGCGTTTCAGTGGTCCAGCAAGAGATGATCTCGGTGAGGTAGTCATCAACAACACGACTTACATCTCCGCTCCGTTCAAAACAACCCTCAGCGGAATCAGCCCAGGCAAGGCCAGCTTCGGCCCGACACGCATGAGTATTGTCTCCAGACAGCGCAGCATCGATCCGCGCCGCGGCATCAGGATCACTGATGTACCCTATAAGCTGACCCTACCCACCATCGATTTCGACATCATGCCACTTCCCGCTGGTGCACCAGCTGGTTTCAACGGAGCGATCGGTCAATTCAACATTGGCATCGAATGCAAAAAAGCATCCATCAAGGATACCGATGCCGTAGAGATACTACTGCGTGTTCAGGGCGAGGGCAACCTGGAGAATATTCTAGCACCCCAAATCAGCGGTAATGGCTGGAAGGTCATCGATACATCGAAGGTCATCCGCGGTGGTGAACGAAGACTAGCCCAAGGCGGCGTGACCTTCCGCCAAATGCTCAGACCAGAGCCGACTGGACCATCTGGCAAACTACCCACCAATATTCCGGCTTACTCCATGAGTGTCTTTAACCCCGACAATCAATCCTACTACACGCTCAAAACTGCGCCAATTCCGATCAACATCATCCGCACTCTCGATTTATCACCTAATACGATCCAGAAAAACAAAGCCACTATCGACCCTGCCTCGCTTCGCCCCGAGCAAATGAAGGACATCCTCGGCTTCATTCAGCACCCCGCCACACCAATGCCGCGTCACGACTCGAGTGTCACAAGCCCATTACAGTCCCTGTTTCGATCCTACTGGCAACTGATCCCCGCACTCATTTGCCTGAGCCTCATTACCATCCCTGGGCTAAAGAAAATCCAATCCTCAAGACAACAATCATCAACGAAAGCGAGCCAGAAAAAAGCACTCAAGGACATTGCCAGTGCTCAGGACAAAGCAAGTTTCTATCGCCGCGCAGGCCGATTTATTGAGCAGCGACTCACTATCGATGATGAGCTCAAGGCCATTCTCAAAGAACGTGATCAGCATTGCTTCTCATTAAAAGATGACAGCCAAGGCCAAGAAACGGTCTCGCCACAGCGCAAACAAGAAGTCACCGACATTCTTAAACGCCATACAAAGCTGATGAACACGCTTCTGATCGTCTGCATCATTAGCCTGGCCTCATTCCACGCCAACCAGCTTCAAGCAGCTCAGGACGCGCCAAATAGCCATGATGCCCGCTTCAGCAATGGTTCGGCCAAGCATTCCACGGAGCATAACTCGCCGGACAGCCATGCACTCGCCATGCAAGCCATCGATGAGGGGGAATACCAGATGGCCATCGATCATTACCTGCAAGCTTACCCAGATTTCGGCCACCGCCCTGCCGACGTTTTCTACAATATCGGCAACTGCCACTACCAGCTCGGGCAGCTGGGACAAGCCGCTCTGGCATGGCGCCGTGCCTTAGCACAGCAAAGTGACCACCTCCAAGCACGTAAGAACCTGCGCTTTCTCGAGCTCAAGGAAGGAGCCTCCGTTCCTCAGATCAAGCACTGGCAACAACGGCTGACCACGCTTCCGCTCAGCCTTTACCACAACCTCTACCGTGCTTCACTCTGGATCTTACTCATTGTCATCCTCACCCTGCGTCTCATCAAGGCTCGAGGCACAATTCCCAAACCCCCTCCGATCCTCCGCTTTAGCCTTATCGCCCTGCTTTTCCTGATGCCAACCAGCGCCATCATCGGCACCACTGCCTACTACTTCTACCCCGATTCCGATGTCCGCACCCCCTATGCCGAACAAGTAGTCTGCCTCAGCAAGACCCCGATCTACCCCGAAGCCCACCGAGATGCTCAAGCTCGTCTCAGCTTGGCACCTAGCTCACTGCTCACAGTGCACTCCACCAGAGGATCATGGCTCTATATCCACACTCCAGAGGGTCAATCAGGATGGATCAAGGAAGGCACTGCCGCACTGGTCAGCGAGCGCCATTGATTCGGACCCAGCATCGCAGAGCATAAAAAACCCGATCCATGAGCGGACCGGGTTGCATAAAAAATGAGGCCCCTACAAATAAGAGCAACAACTGACGAGATTAACGCCCAGCGTTATTCTTACTAAAGTCAGGCTTGATCACCGCGACCACCTTGTCTTTGCGGAAGGAAACCTTGCCATTGAGGCCATGTTTGTCACCGATGCTAGTCTCGTAAAAATACACCAGATCGACCTGGGGACGCAGTGACTTCACCGTTCTTGGTGGTTTGCCCAGGGCATCAGTAACTTGCTCAAGTGTCGCTCCTTTGACGACCGTTTTCCACTGATCTTCCTGAGTCCAGCGCAGGTTACGCCAGGCACTGTTGCTCAGTATTTCGGCAGTAGCACCACTACCCAAGATACCATGATTAGAACCACCAGAATTAGCCGCAAGGACTTTCACCTCCTTGGTCTTCTGCTCGTTGTCGGACAAGCGAGACTCAAGCTGAGCAAGGCGCTTCTCCATCAGTGCCAGCTTAGCAGCCATTTCCTCTTCGGAAGCCGCAGATACGGTGGGCACGGTGGATACGGCAAGCAGCGCAGAAGTAGCGCACAATACATATTTACGAGTCAATGAAGTGGAACTGAACATAAACCCAAAGTCTGTGATAACACCGGAGCTTGCAAGCAGAAAATAGACAGGGACAGCAAGCCCATGTATAAGCACAAAAAAGCCTCCC
>CBFHPA010000024.1:0-36497 GCA_965657565.1 Oceaniferula sp. | reverse complement strand
CTGTTCGATGGCCACACACCTCGACTCATCAAATAGACTGAACAGCATATTAAACCGTCTCAGCAGTTCCACAAACCACTGATGCAGCAGAGGCTCAGGCACTAAGATCAGCACACGGTCGGCTCGGCCGGTCAAATGCAGCCGATGCATAATCAGACAGGCCTCGATCGTCTTACCAAGGCCAACCTCGTCCGCTAATAACACACGCGGAGCAAGCCGTGATGTCACCTCATCTGCGATATAAAGCTGATGAGGGATCAAATCCATTCGGGCACCTGCAAAACCACGCGCTGGCGACTTCATCACCTCGCATTGACGCTTCAAAGCCTCGACCCGTAAATCATAGGTGTGCAGCGCATCCACATGGCCTCCAAGTAAACGGTCCTCGGGTTTATTAAAGCTCATCGTGTCAGATAAGCCTGACTCCTCAACCTCACGATCTCCGCAGAGATAGACCAATAAACCGTCACGTTCCAGCACCTCATCGACTTCGATCACATCACCCTCGTGCGTCTCGAGTATCTCCCCCACCTTCAGCGCCACCCTGCGCAGCGGCGCGCTATCCAAAGCATATTGCCGGCGCTCATTGGCAGCTGGAAACATCACCTCGACACGCTTGAACTCGACCTTAAGCATGATCCCGACACCTAATTCAGGTTCGGTTTCACTAATCCATCTTTGGCCAGGTTTTATTTGAGAGCGCAGAGACATCGGTCGAGGCGGCGCAGACTACATCTCCATGCCGATCCTGCAAGCCATTCATGCAACTCAAAAAGCATGACAAGTGGCCATCCATCAGTATAGTCCCGCGCATGTCCGATTCCATCGTCAGCGCCAGCGAGCTGTGCGTCAGCTATAGCTCACACACCGTACTCGATGGCGCCACTCTCGCCATCCAAAAAGGTGACCGCATCGGCCTAGTCGGTAGGAATGGCTGCGGCAAATCCACCTTCTTGAAGATTCTTGCAAGAGAAGCCGTTGGCGACACAGGCGAGGTCACGTATAAACGCGGTTTAGTTACCGGATACCTGCCCCAAAATTTTGAGCTCAACGACGAGACCAACGTTCATGAAAATGTATTAGCTGGTGCTCAATACACGCTGGACTTGATCAAAGAATACGAAAGCATTCCTGCTGACAGCCACCGTAGTGCTGAGGTCTTGGACGAAATCACCCACCTTGAAGGATGGGATCTTGAACACCGCGCAAACACCTTACTCTCACACCTACACGCGCCTGATGCCGAGCGTATTGTCGGTTCTTTGTCTGGTGGCGAAAAACGACGCGTATCGCTTTGCCGAGCATTGCTTGCTAAACCCGACTTTCTCATTCTTGACGAGCCGACCAACCACCTCGATACCGAATCAATTGAGTGGCTTGAAACCTTCCTAGCACGCTACAATGGCACCTGCCTCTTTGTTACGCACGATCGCTACTTCTTAGATCGCATTGCTACCCGTATTGTTGAAATTAGACGTGGAAAATGTGATAGCTACCAGGGTAACTATACCGATTATTTGCTATCACGCGCAGAACGAGATATGGCAGAAGCTCGCAATGAGCACAAACGTCAACGCTTCTTGAGCCGTGAACTCGAATGGGTTCGCCGTGGTCCAAAAGCCAGAACTACCAAGGCGAAAGATCGTATGGATCGCTATTTTGAGGTAGCCGACCAGAAAGCCCCCGAACAGGAACTGGATGTCGACCTTGTCATCCCCGTGCCCCCGAAGTTGGGCAACAAAATCATCGAAGTTGAAAACATTGGCATGTCCTTTGATGACGGGCCGTGGTTATTTTCCGATGTCAGCTTAAAAATCGAAGGTGGCCAACGCCTTGGCATTGTCGGCCGTAACGGCATGGGTAAATCAACTCTACTCAAAATCATGCTGGGTCAGCTTGAACCCATTGAAGGCAAGGTTGATATCGGAATGAAAACCGACATCAACTTTATCGATCAAAACCGACTTCTTTTAGACGATCACAAAAGTGTCTTTGAGGAAGTCGGAGAGGGTCAAGAGAACGTCAAGCTTGGTGATGAAACCATCGGTCTACGTGCCTATTTACGACGCTTTCTCTTCACCGAAGAGCGAATTAATACCAAAATAGAATTATTAAGTGGCGGCGAACGAAGTCGTGTAATGCTGGCCAAGATTCTTAAAAAAGGAGGCAACGTTATTGTATTAGATGAGCCTACCAACGATCTCGACCTTAACACTTTGCGACTCCTGGAAGAAGCCTTGTGTGCATTTAAAGGTAGCGTCATTGTCGTCAGCCACGACCGCTACTTCCTCAACCGAGTATGCACCGACATCCTCGCGTTTGAAGGCGATGGCATCGTCGACTACCAAGTTGGCAATTACGACTATTACCTTGAAAAGAAAGCTGCTCGTGATGCCACCAGCAAGCTCTATCAAGCCAAGCCTAACAAAAAGAAACCCGCGCGTAAAGAGCGGCCACGCAAGCTCAAATGGGCCGAGGCAAAGGAGCTCGAGACAATTGAAGAAGACATCCTCGCTGCTGAACAAAAACTAGCCCAGCTCGAGGCAGAGTTCAACGCACCTGATTTCTACGAAAAACATGGCGATAACTGGCAGGCATTAGAAGCTGAGTTAAAGCAGGCTAAAGAAAAAGTCCCCACGCTTTACAATCGCTGGGAGCAACTTGAGGCTATCAAAAAGGCCTCCGAAAGCGAAGAATGCTAGCTAGGTCAGCAATATCAAATTATAATCAATTCATGGAAATTCGCGTGCACCTACCCGAGATGAATCCTCCCTCAAGTATTACTGAGGTGATGGTTGCCCTACGCAGCAAAAAGCTCGAACCCAAACACGAAAAAAAGAACTGGGGTGACTGGATTACATTTCCAGGCAAACAAACCGTTATCAGCATCGAATCCATGCGAGGTCTAGCGAGTTCAGCCACCGTTGAACACGCAGATGAGGATGGTGATGACATCAACATGCAAATACTCTCGGCCTTCGGTAAACTAGGCTGGATGGGATCTGATGATGAAGGTGAATTCAGACTAGACTGAGTAAAAGTCCGATCGCTATCTCCTTGCCAAAGCTGCCAGCCTCAACAACCTTAATAAGCATGCGAATTATTTCCCCAAAGGATGCCGTTTTTCAGAAAATAGAATCCTCTCTTGGTGACCATAAAGATGATACTCAGCTTGAAGTCATCGCTGGCATCGACTGTGATGAAGAAGATATGGCCAATCAACGTGAACTCGGTGATGAAGATCCCGTGGCTACGATTGAGCTGATTGTTCAATGGCTACCAGCCACAGGAGAAGGTATTCTCGATTGGTTTTATGTGCGTAATTCTGGTATCAACAATGATCCCCCAGCGGTAGAACATGGCGGCCCCTTGCTGGCTTTTAACTGTGAGGGCAAAGAACCTGATTTGGACTTACTTATTCACGACTCTGTTGCCGCACTGAATGAGTCTGTCGGCTGGGCAGAGTTTGAGCTAGAAGAAGATGTCTAGTCTATCCGACTGGGACTTGGTAGTAATCGGAGGCGGTGCCGCCGGATTTTTTGCTGCAATCACCTGCGCCGATTCTTACCCCGGCGCCCGCGTGTTGATTCTTGAAAAGTCAGCTAACACACTTGGTAAGGTCAAGATTTCAGGCGGAGGTCGCTGCAATGTAACCCACGCCTGCTATGAGCCAAAAGCACTGGCAAAGAATTACCCCAGAGGAAGTAAAGCACTGATCGGCCCTTTCAATCGCTGGGCAACATCAGACACCGTGGACTGGTTCAACGCACGAGGTGTGGAGCTCAAAACAGAGTCAGATGGCAGAATGTTTCCCGCCAGCAATACCTCTAAAACAATTGTCGACTGCCTGAAGGATGCAGCACACCACGCAGGAGTGGTCGTAAAAACCTCAACCTCTGCCATTTCAGTAAATGCTCAACAAGCCACAGATCCTCCACAATCCGTGCATTTCACCGTCGCTACTAATCAAGGTGAGACACTGCGTAGCAAATCTGTGCTTCTAGCCACAGGAGGAACCCGCCTCGCTTCTGGTGCGCGCCTTAGCGAGTCCTTGGGTCATACTTTAATACCGAATGTGCCTTCCCTCTTTGCCTTCAATATTGACGACCAACGTCTAGATGATCTTCCGGGAGTCTCTGTAGCGAATGCCTCTGTATCAGCACCCGACATCAAGCTCAGTGCTGACGGCCCCCTCCTCATTACTCACCACGGCCTGAGTGGCCCCGGAATTCTTAAACTCTCGGCTTGGGGTGCACGCCCGCTTCATGCACTTGATTACCAATTCAGCATCGCTATCAATTGGACTCCCGATATCGATGTCGCTGACACCTTTCGGCAAATACGTAGTCAACATGGCAAACGCAAGGTGTGCAGTAGAGCTCCTTTTGAGCAATTCCCAAAACGATTGTGGAAGCGCCTATGCATTGCATCTGAAATCCCTGACGAATGTAGCTGGTCACAGCTAAGCAAAGACAGCAGCAATCAATTGATTCAAGAACTGACCAGAGGGGCATTCAAGGTCTCAGGAAAAAGCATCAATAAGGATGAATTTGTAACCTGCGGTGGCGTCAAGCTTAGCGATGTCAACATGAAGACACTCGAGAGCAAAATAACCCCTGGTCTCTACTTCGCAGGCGAAGTACTCGACATTGATGGTATTACAGGCGGCTTTAACTTCCAAAATGCATGGACCACTGGATATCTCTCAGGCACAGCGATTGCAGAAGGCATAGCGGCCAGGTTACACAACATATAGACGAAGCTGCTCTCTATTAATGAATTGGTAAGCTCTTATTTTTCAAGTTTGCAACTCTAGAAAATAGCGTTTATGGTGATAAGCGAATGTATATTTTATACTGATACATTCATTGAGATATTCTCTCATCAGTTACAACCTATAATACCAATGAAACCTATTCAAAAAATAATAGCATTTGGAGCCATCGCCACGCTCTCGATCACTACTGCAACCGCAGTAGAGCTAACTGCAAATTCAGCCTATGAAATCAAATCTGAAGACGCTGAGACAAAAACAGTAAATCTAAAAATTACTGGCATGACATGAGGCGTGGGCTGCGTCAACAAAGTGCGGTCTGCACTTGAAGGAGTCGAAGGCGTTGAAAGTGCAACTGTCAGCATGCCTGACTCAGCAGTCGTGACAGCTCAGGGCAATGTTTCTGATAAAGCTCTCATCAAAGCGGTTCAAAACGCCGGCTTTGGTGCCTCCGTCGCTAAATAGCTCTGCACCATCAATAGTAAGTATCAAGGCACGGCAATTGTCGTGCCTTTTTTTGTCGTGGGAGCGGCTACAATACTACTCTAAGAATGAACTCACACGTGAGTCACATAGATCCTCCACTACTAGATCAGCACCATAGGCTTCCAGCTCAGCGACTGAAAATCGTCCCGTTGCGACCGCCAAGGTAGTGGCTCCCATCGCTTGTCCACATGCGATATCTTTTGGAGTATCCCCTATCACCACAGATTGATTTGCCTTAAAATCGACTTCATGCATCGAGCTGGCGCGGTCAAGCGCCACGGGCCCCAGTTGGTTTCGATCATAGTGGTCGTCACCATAAGCTCCTACTTGAATCGAAAAATAACCATCAAGTCCGTAGTGGCTTATTTTTGCTTGGGCTCCATGTGCAATATTACCTGTCAACAAGCCTAAAAAAGCATCGGACTTTTTGACCTCATCGAGTAAATCCGTAACACCAGGGAGCACCTTGCCTTCAAACGCCGCAAGATTAGGGCTTAGCTTTTCAAGATACAGGCTATAAAAATCCTCGAGCTGCATATCACTGTCGAAATGCTCGAGCATGCCTCGAACGATCCCCCAGTCAGTACTACCCGCCAAGTCTAACTCAGGTCCTTCGGCCCCAAACAGCTCAGAAGCAGTTTGCTTCAGTGCGGCCATCCCTGCTCCCCCAGTGTCAATCAGGGTGCAGTCGATATCAAAAAGCAAAAGTCGAGACACAGCTTAGCTTAAAAATCTTGGGTAGCTATATTTAGTTACTTCTCGCCCTCAACAACATCAGAGTCATCATCCTCGTCAAATTCGACGTCTTCGTCACCCTCGTCATCGGGATCAACGAGATTGCCGTGACTCAGATAGAACTTACGCTTACGCTGCTCTTTGGGCAGTGGTGAAAGCATCATATTTACAGCACGACCCGCCAAGCGAGCCTGTTGATCAACGTTAGCTATCTCTTTAAGATCGAGTGCTACCTTCTGAAGCACTTCAAAGCCAATTTCACGGTGTGCATTTTCACGCCCTCGGAACTGTAATCTGACACGAACCTTGTTGCCCTCATCAAGAAACTGCTCAGCACGAGCTAGCTTGATGTTGTAATCATGAGTATCAGTGCCCACTCGCAACTTAATCTCCTTGATTTTATTCACAGTCTTAGGCGACTTCTTCTTTAGTTTCGCCTGCTCATACTTGTATTTGCCGTAGTTACATACTCGGCACACTGGTGGGCTTGCATTCGGTGCAACCTCGACAAGATCCATCCCAACGGCCTTCGCCTTTTCTACCGCTTCACGAGAGCTCATCACTCCGAGTTGCTGATCTTCGTAAACAACACGCACTTTAGGGGCGCGAATACGTTCATTGACACGCGTCATGTCACGACGTGGACGCAATGGTTTTTTCTTAGGTCTAGCTATGGTGTTCTCCTTTGGTTTGTTAGGAAGTTTTTTTACTAATGGGCAGCAACGATGTGATACTTACCTTAGTCGCGTCACTCGAACGCGCGTTAGTCAAAAATATGCCGATAAAATAATCCATGCGACAGAGCAATCAACGAGTGGCCAGTCTTGACGTCATATCAGAGTGACCGAGTGGCGATTTCCGTTTGGATGTTTGAAACAAATTCATTAATAGGCATGGCACCTAGATCATCTCGATCTCGATGCCTTACAGAGACGGTTCCGCTTTCAGCTTCCCTCGCTCCGATGACCAGCATATAAGGCACACGATCTAATCTTGCAAGACGAATCTTGGCTCCCACTTTGTCAGCATTACGATCGCAAGACACTCTGACTCCGACATCAGTTAATGCTTTGACCGCCTCATCAGCAACATCATTGAATTTTTCAGAGATCGGCAAAACGCGTACCTGCTCAGGCGATAGCCAGGTTGGAAACTTACCCTCAAAATGCTCGATAAGCAGACCCACAAACCTCTCCAACGAACCAAACGGAGCTCGGTGAATCATCACCGGCCGATGTGGCTTATTGTCAGATCCGATGTAAGTCAGGTCAAAACGCTCGGGCAAGTTGTAGTCGACCTGAACGGTACCTAGTTGCCAGTCGCGGCCGATGACATCCTTGACCACAAAGTCGATTTTCGGGCCGTAAAACGCGGCCTCGCCCTCTTCTTCTATATAATCCACCCCCAGTGTCTGCACCGCCTGACGCAGGGCCGCCTCGGCCTTGTCCCAGTTGGCGGCATCACCTACGTATTTATCACTATCAGGATCACGCAGAGATAGACGCACACTGTAATCCTTCATGCCAAGGGTCTGCAGCACCGTTTTTACCAAACCCAGACATTCCTGCACTTCCTCCGCCACCTGGTCAGGTGTGCAGAAAAGGTGGGCATCGTCCTGAGTGAATCCACGCACGCGAGTCATGCCGCCTAGCTCGCCGCTCTGCTCCCAGCGATAGACCGTGCCAAATTCTGCAAGTCTCACAGGAAGGTCACGATAGCTGTGATGATCACTGGCAAAAATCTTGATATGATGCGGGCAGTTCATCGGACGCAGCATATAACCCTCGATCGTGCCGGTGTTGAGGCCGTTGGTCAGCGTAGCACACGTTGCCCCTTCGTCAGAAAGTTTAGCCAAGGTATCACGCTCAGGGATCGCAGCAAACTGGCTATCCTGATAATAAGGGAAATGGCCACTGGTGCGGTAAAGATCGAGTTTGCCAATGTGCGGGGTAAAGACCTGCGAGTAACCCTGCTTGTCGAGCTCCTCGGTGATAAAGTCCTGAAGCGCACGGCGCAGTAGCCCACCCTTCGGTTTCCACAGAATCAGTCCCTGGCCAACGGCTTCATCAATGTGGAAAATGCCGAGCTCTTTACCAAGCTTGCGGTGATCACGCTTTTTCGCCTCTTCAAGCTTCTCCAAATGCTCGGTGAGCATGGTCTTATTCTTGAAACAGGTGCCATAAATCCGCTGCAGCTGAGGGCGCGTGATGTCTCCCTTATAGAAGGCACTCGCTACACTCATTACCTTAAAGGCCTTGCAGTTACCCGTGCGACCAACATGCGGACCAGCACAGAGATCCCAAAACTCACCATTCTTGAAAATGGAAATTTCCTCGTCCTCGGGGATATCATTGAGCAGATCCACCTTGAACTCGCTGACCGCATCACGCTCGGAAAGACCCCCGAGCCGTCCACTTTTGGCCATCGCCATTGCCTCATCGCGGGAAATGACCATTTTTTCAAAGGTCTGATTCTCCTTCACCACCTTCTTCATCTCCGCCTCAATTTTCTCAAAGTCATCCGGTGTAATCGAGTGATCGAGATCGATGTCATAATAAAAACCACTCTCCACTGGAGGACCACCTGCTAATTGCGCATTTGGCCAGATATTCAGTACCGCGGTAGCAAGCACGTGCGCACACGAATGCCTGAGGCGTTCCAGATCGGACATTTGGTGACGCTGCTCGAGCGTCTTGCGTTCATTTTCATCGGCCATGACAAGAGTGAAAAAGCCACTACCAGCTAGGATTTGCAACCTTTTTCAACTAAGTTGATGCGGTATTTTGCCAGCCGCATCATCAAGCATAAAGCAGAATTATGGCACCCGGGGAAACTTGGAGAAGTCAGGCTTACGCTTCTCAACGAAGGCATTTTTGCCCTCCTTGCCCTCCTCGCTCATGTAGTAAAGCATCGTTGCGTTGCCAGCAAGGTCAAGCAAACCCATCTGACCATCACAATCGGCATTGAGTGCCGACTTGAGACAGCGTAGTGCAATTGGCGAATGCTGCAGCATCTCACGGCACCATTGAACCGTCTCTTTCTCCAGATCAGCAAGAGGAACCACCGTATTGACTAATCCCATGTCGAGAGCCTGCTGAGCATCATACTGGCGACATAGGTACCAAATCTCACGCGCTTTTTTCTGCCCGACAATACGCGCAAGATAACTTGATCCAAGCCCTCCATCAAACGAGCCCACCTTGGGCCCTGTCTGACCAAAGATCGCATTGTCAGCAGCAATGCTTAAATCACAGACAACCTGCAAGACGTGGCCACCACCGATGGCATAACCGGCCACCATCGCCACCACGGGCTTTGGCAGGTTGCGAATCTTACGCTGCACATCGAGAATGTTGAGGCGTGGCACCCCATCTCCGCCAATGTAACCAGCGTGTCCTCGAACTTTCTGATCTCCACCAGAGCAAAATGCTTTATCCCCAGCTCCTGTCAGAATAATAACACCCACCTCAGGATCTTCATGAGCGAGATCAAGAGAAGAGAGCAATTCTTTAGTTGTCTCAGGGCGAAAAGCGTTCCTAACCTCCGGCCGATTGATGGTGATCTTGGCTATCTGACCATCCTCACTTTTCTCATAGAGAACATCTTCAAAGTCGTGTGCTGATTTCCACATGTTTTCAGTCTTAAACCCTGTGATTCAAGTTTCAAGTGCATTGCCAAGAAATTCCAGACATGCTCTTTGAAAAGCATCTGGTTGTTCCCACGGAATTCGATGACCACAGCCAGCAATGACTTGATGCCTCCCGCGAGACAAGAGCGGTACAGACTGCTCAGCCAATGCTCCAAATTTAACGTCACGCTCGCCCGTAAGCCAGAGTGTTGGACATTTTATGTTGGCTAAATCATCTGCAAGATCAGCCTGAGCGCCCAAAGACCAGTCAACAAATGAACGAGCTACCGAGACACGGCGCCCCTTAAGCTGGGTCCGATCGAGCATATGGCAATCACTCCCCAATACATCCTGAGCATTCCATTTTGCCAAAAAATCAGCCCAATCACCTTTTAATGCCAAGGCTGACCACTCCGCATCTTTCTCACGGCGTGCAACTCGATCACCCTCCTGCTTAAGCCCCGGATGTGCTGACACAATGACTGCTGCCTTCCATAAGTCTGGTTGATTTAACATGGCGTGAAGTGCCAGACGCCCCCCCATCGAATAGCCGAGCAAAGTAGGCTCAGGATCAACGCGCTTAATCTCGTCGGCTAACGCTCGTCCGCATTCAGCCAAGGACATAGGGCAGCAATCCAGGAATCGCCACAGATCAAGACGACGAACTGCCCCATACTCGTTCGGCACAGCAGCGGCAAAATGACGCCAATCTGCCGCCATCCCGACGGCTCCGTGCAGAGCCCAGATCATGAAATAAGAGCTGATTTAGAGTGACTTAAGGCAATCCTGAATCGCCTCAAAGTCAGGAAGATCACCGGGGCTATCATTCACTTCAGCATAGCGGACAACACCACCTTGATCGATAACGAAAGCGGAGCGCTTTGGCACTCCACCCATGATAAGGTTTTTCTCAGGTAAGAACGACTCGTATGCCACTCCGTAAGCCTTTGCCGCCTCGTGCTCATAATCACTAAGTAAAGTAATTCCGATACCCTCTTTGTCTGCCCAGGCTTGTTGAGCAAAGGGATTATCACCGGAAATACCGATCACCTGTGCGTTGAGATCGTTATAGACAGATAGTTCGCTGGTGATTGAGCAGAACTCTTCAGTGCAAACACCTGTGAAGGCCATCGGCACAAATAACAAGACCGTGTTAGCCTTAGCCACAAGATCGGATAATTGCACGGTTTGAGGTCCGTCTGCGGTGAGGGTAACTAGATTGAAATTAGCTGCTTGATCTCCTACTTGAATGCTCATGGTAATATATATGTTAAAATTGAGTTAGCCCTTGCAAAATGATGCGACAAGTCACATTTGGACCTCGTAAGTTTTGATGAAATTACTGCCCAGGTCGAGCATCTTTTGCTGTATCAAGGCACCTTTATTGTTGGCTCACGGCTACCGGGGCTAAAACCCTGCGTGCTATCCACCATCCTGCAATAGCCCCTCCAAGATGGCACGCGTGACTGATTCTAAAAAGTGCACCTGCACCCAACAGCACCAGTTGGTCCCCTATGGCGGATAACACAGGCACTCCCAAGCTAGGGTGTAATAACAACATCACAGCTTCCGCAATCACAACACCAAGACCTAAGTTTTTGCCACTCACCGGAATAAAGCGCAGGCGCGTATGCGGAGAGATTGCTATCAAGGCCATCAGCAATGCAAAGCACGCACCCGATATACCCACCAAACAACTCTCACCGTAGCCACTCAGTATCGCCACCATGCTCATCAACAAATGCAACAAGCCACCAAGCAAGATGCCTGCGATAATCACTTCAAAAGCTTTCTTTCGACCAAGTATCATCAAGACCTTATTTCCCAAGAACCATAACATACATAGATTAACGATGATGTGTAACCAACCAGCATGCAACCAAGCATAAGACAATAGCTGCCACACTTTACCTTGCAAAATACCCTCCCATGACAGCCCCAAATTCACTTGCCACCAGATTCTGCCTGACGAGGTAGCTATTGTGAAAATTGCGGTGTGAACCAAAAGCAACAATAAGACCAAGCACACCACACTTTTGTCATAAGGAATTGGCTCTGCTTTACGGTATAGGCAAGGGCGCATGAGCATGATCATAGCCCAACAAAAATAACGCACACGCAAAAACTACACGCAGTCGATGCCCCACAATAGACTGAAGGATAGACTGCAGGGCAAGCGTGAGTAGAACACTAACATCGATGATCTTAGCACTCATCGACAAACAGCAATGGTAGCTTTGGCATTCAAGCCCTGCTACAGGGCTGCGCGCGCAGCGCAAAACTATCTCGCTCTGGGCTCAGCCTTAACCCTGCTGTCTGCGCCAGCGCTGGTAACAAAAGGGCCTCCCTCAAGAGGTGCTACTCCCGTGCTTGCAACATCTGGCATTTCGCTGGGTTTACCAGCTAGTGGGAATTCTTTCCGCAATGGATGATAAGGATACCCTTCCCACATAAGAATACGGCGTAGGTCAGGGTGGCCCGAAAACTTGATGCCCATCATGTCGTAAATTTCACGCTCATGCCAATCGGCTGTAGCCCATATATCACTCACTGTGGGAACATCCTGCGCATCCGCAACAGCTGCCTTGACACGCAGATGCACTGAATCGTCTAGAGTAGCTAGCTCGTAGACCAACTCAAAACGAGGAGCCTCCCCCATGTTATCGACGCTAGATGCATCGATCAGGAAATTCAGACCTAGCTCTTTGAAGCAAAATTCCATTACCGACCTCAAATCATCGAGCTCGATAACAACGGTGTGCTCGCCACGAAACTCGTGAGTCTTAGCTGAAGGATACTTATCCAGAACTTGCTTTGCTGCATCTTGGGCATTCATGGTAACTAAAAATGATTACGAGTTGTCTGTTGAAGATTCCGCAACTGAAGGGTCAGCCTTCAGGTCACGCGTCGATTCCTCCCCGTCAATTTTGCGCTGTAGCTTCATCAAACCCTCAATAAGTGCTTCTGGGCGTGGCGGGCAGCCTGAGATGTAGACATCCACTGGTAGCAACTGATCGATTCCTTGAAGTACGGCGTAGCTACGATACATTCCACCGCTTGATGCGCATGCACCCATGGCAATACACCACTTTGGATCTGGCATTTGGTCCCACACTCGCTTGACGGCCAGCGCCATCTTGTAAGTAACCGTGCCGGCTACAATCATCACATCACTCTGACGTGGAGAGAAGCGCATCACCTCTGAGCCAAAACGAGAAATATCAAAACGAGATGAGGCAGTAGCCATGAGCTCAATAGCGCAGCAGGCCAAGCCCATAGGCATTGGCCAGAGAGAGTTTTTTCTCATCCAGTTGATGGCTGCATCCACCCGAGTGAAGATGACATTGCCCTCCACCTTTGAGTCGTATGCTGCGTGAGCAAGTGCCAATTGAGCCGCTTGAGCCGGGTCACCCTGTTGTGAGGTTGGTGATACTCTGTCTTGGGCGGCAGCGGGGGGATTGTTGACGGATAATGACATGGTAAGGTGTGCTGAATGTGTATGCGGTAGCCTGCGAACACACCCTAGCTTGAGTTAATAGCATCACAAGTCCATTTTATAGACAATTTGATATATCATGACAGTTACCACAAGGGCTGAAAAACTCTGTTTCTGACAAAAACACCGCCTCATGCTGATGAGCCACAATATTTGATAAATGCTTATTTTTTTGAACTTTACGCTTACTTTGAAGGCTTCTCTTGTCTATAAATGTGAACTGATCTAGATGGATAAGTTGCTTTCAACAAATCCCAGGCGGTTCAAGCCTTGGAACACACGCATCACCTTGCAGCTGAGCATGCTTGTTGGATGCATGCTCTATTCGACTACGTGTTTCTCAGCAGAGAGTTCTGTGGTTCAAGACGAGCTTGATCGCAGGGTGAACAATGTCCGTAAAGCCCATGATCTGCTGGAGAGCGGCGATGCTGCATACCAAAAAGCTGACTACGAGCAAGCGGCCGGAGACTTCGCACAAGCATTCGCCCTGCTGCCGGGAGGCTCGATAAGCCAACAACTGCGCGTTGCCGCGGCCGATCGTTACGCAACCGCAACCACTGAATATTGCCGTACTCTGGCCAAAAACGGGAGATACGATGAAGCACGCATCCTACTTGATGAGGTATTAAAACCTCAGATTTCGCCCTCGCACGAGGCTGCACTCAAACTTAGGCAACAGCTTGATGACCCGGTCAGGCACAACCCAGCCCTGACACCGAATCACGTTGATGATGTTGTGAAGGTGATCAACCTGCTCCGCAAAGCCGAGGGGCAATACCAGCTTGGGCAATATGACCCAGCGCATCTCACTTATCGATCAGTGCTTCGTATTGACCCCTTCAATAAAGCTGCTAGACGGGGCATGGAACGCATCAGCACCATCAAGTCGGACTACTACCGAGCTGCCAGAGATCAAACAAGAGCGAACATGCTGGCTGAGGTTGATAGCAATTGGGAACTTTACGTGCCTGCGGCTGAAAAGATGATGCCGGTCGCGCCGCTTGATAGCGTATCACCTTCAAACCTAGATGTGCGTGACAAGCTATCAGGCATCATGGTTGAGAAGATAGACATCGAAGACCAAAGCCTGCAAGAGGCTCTCGATTTTGTCAGATTGCAAAGCCAAATGGGAGACGCACCAGACTCATCGGGGAATCAATCCGGTATCAACATCGTTCTCAACATCGGAGAGCCTTCGTCTGATTCCGCAAAAGCTATTGCAAACAACCGCGTCGACATTAACGCCGAATATTTACCCGTCTCTGTGTTACTAGATTACATAACAGAGCAAACACGTACCCAATGGCGAGTCGATGGCACGAGTGTAGTCGTGACCCCTATTGGCTCGTTAAATGAAAGCCTCGTAGTTCGCACCTTTCGTGTACCCCCAAACTTTCTCCAAGCTGCCACAGCTAGTAGTAACGACCTCGACGATGACCCCTTTGGCAGCGATGACAGCAGTGAAGGCAAGATTCCGCAGCGAATAAGCATTATCGATTTTTTAAAACAAAGCGGCATCAGCTTTCCGGAAGGTGCCACTGCATCATATTCCGCAGCCAGCAACTCACTATTGGTTCGTAATACCCCAGATAACATCGACCTGATCGATCAACTCGTTTCTATCGTTACCGATGAAGAACCAGTAATGGTCATCATCAGAACGGCAATTATTCGTGTCAGCGAGGAGGAACTCAAAGAACTCGGCTTTGACTGGGCCATCACTCCCTTGGACTTAGGTGCAGGGGCTATTCTTGGAGGAGGCAGTATCGGCACTGGCGGCGCACTAAGCCCATTAGAAGGAAACCCGATCACAGCAGGAAATCGAAGCGGAAACAGCGCAATCGTTAAAGATGCCATTCAAAGCTTTCTTAACACAACCTCAGGAATTACATCTGACAGCACTCAGCGAGCACCCGGTATTCTCAGACTGACTGCCATCACCAGCGGCATGGTTATCGACATGATGATACGTGGCCTCAACCAGAAAAAAGCTGCTGACATTATGGTGAAACCCTCCACAATAACACGCAGTGGAGAGCGTTCCAAAATAGAAATTATTCGTGAGTTCATTTACCCTACTGAATACGAACCACCAGAGCTGCCGCAGCAGATTGGAGGAGTGGCTGCAAGTTTGAATGGTGATGGAGATACCGGCGGTGGTGGAACTGAGATTTTCCCCGTCACCAGCGCTACTCCGACGGGCTTTGAAACCCGCGATGTGGGGATCACTCTCGAGGTTGAACCTGTTGTCGGCCCAAACAAAAAATACATTGAATTATCGCTGCGTCCTGAACTCATCGAGTTTGAGGGCTTTGTGAATTATGGCAGCCCCATATCTGCGCTCTCAAGAGACGCAGTTGGCAACCCTGTCAGTTTTTCCATAACTCAAAATAGCATTTTAATGCCCATCTTTAAAACCATACGCATGCCCAATGCTGCACTCACCATTCAAGATGGCGCAACGGTCGTTCTCGGAGGCCTGATCACAAGTAAAAAGACCAAAGTGGAGGACAAAACACCCATTCTTGGCGATATTCCTTTTGCCGGTCGATTATTTCGCTCTGAGGCCGATCAAACGCTCCGCGAGGCAATCATCATCACGGTGAACGCCGAGCTAATTGACCCCACCGGTCATGCCTGGAGGCAGCGCTAGCAGCATGATTAAGCAAGTTCATAATCAAGAGCTCTAGCCCATCGCGGATGAAATTTCAGTAATATGAAAACGGAAAATGACAACCCTGATGATCACCATGATCATTACTCCGTCGATGAAATGATGGATCGCTTAAAGCGCCATAAAGGCAGCGAAGACAAAGAGAATGACATGAAAGATGGGGAGCTCATTACCCGCTCTGACGGCTCTCAAGTCATCAAGGTTCGAAAACGCAAACGCCGATCACAACAAGCCCCCAAAGAGACCAACCCTCAATTTAAATGGGCCGCAATGGGAATCGTTGGGGGCCTTGTTCTCTTTTCTTTGGCCTTCACCATTTTTATTATCACCAAATACAACGGAGCATCATTCAAAGAAAAAACAGAAATCGCTATCACTAAAGTTCTTAAAGCCAATTTGACTGAGTTAAGTCAGCTAAAAGTCACTCCGATTTCGGCAACTGCAGCCGAAGCCAATGCCTCATGGAATGAGGATAGCTTTTATCACAAGGCTACGTTCTCAACGATTAAAGCAGACATCAGAACAACCAGTTTTTTTTCAGACTCGTGGCACGGTGACGAAATACTATCAGAAAAAGGAATTATTCAGCTTCAAATCCCCCAACAAAATAGACCCCAAAGAATAGAAAATAACACCTCAAAATATAGATTCCAATCATATAGGTGTGCCGCCTTAGACATCATCTTTGGATCTACCAAACAGCCCCCTTCAATCAAAGGTCTACATGCGACATTGCAACAATTACCTAACACACAGTATCAAGTTTCGTTTAACAATGGTGTTGTCAACATTCCCCACTGGCCTGAGCTCAATATATCATCTGGTATTGTAACACTTCGACCCTCCAACGCTGAAATCGAAGCTCGCCTCAGCGCAAACAACAATCACAAAGGTGAGCTCATCATCAAAGGCATTGTCTACAAAGACAGAGAACAACCTATTGTATTGGATGTTAAATCTATCACCTACCCACTGGTTGACCTTCTTGGCAAAGACCTCGGGCATCTCATAAAAGGTGAAATCAACAGCGATATGGGATCTCTGTCATATAATCCGAGTGAGAAAGGTCAAGATAGCATCGCATTTATCATGCCTTTTAACTCTGACCAATTACACCTTCAACAACTTCCTATGCTCAATGACTTGAGAGACCTGACCGGCAAGTCTCATTATCTCCACCCATCATTTAACTATTGTAGAGGCTCCATCATACGCTCTGATGAAGGTGTCTCGCTCCAAAACCTAAAGCTAATTAGCGCCCAACTACTCAGCGTAGAGGGCAGTATCGCGATGGACCATGAGGGCCACCTTTCTGGAGATTTAAAAATAGGAATACCCTCCCGACTTTTTGATGACAAAAACCCCGCCCCTAAAATATTTTCCTCCCCGATAAATGGTTACATCTACACGGAAGTGAAAATTGGTGGCAGCATACACAATCCGCATGACGATCTCAACAAACGCCTGAAGGATAGCAGAGCAGCGATACCCTCACAACCATCGGCCTACGAAAACTTAATACCCTCAATACCTCTTCATTTACCAGCGGCACCGAAGAATAAAGAAAGAGCATTTGAGAAACTCACCCAATAGCACTC
This sequence comes from Oceaniferula sp., assembly GCA_965657565.1. Classification (GTDB taxonomy): domain Bacteria; phylum Verrucomicrobiota; class Verrucomicrobiia; order Verrucomicrobiales; family Akkermansiaceae; genus Oceaniferula. Next base: position 19,106 of record CBFHPA010000024.1, on the reverse strand, counting down.
AAACCCCCACTCATATTTTCTGTGATTTCGATGGCCATACCCACTAATTGACATCAAATTTTCTACTTATAAATTTTCAATAGCCACAATGAGGCTTTTATTCGTATCAGTATTATTCTGTGCAATAACCCCATCAGCTCATTGTGCGGAAAAAGAAATCAAGAAGACCACAGTAGCGGTCGCGCAGGCAAATGCGGCGATGCGTTTTCTAAAACTCATCGCCGATGGCCAGCTTGATCTGGAAAGGGATACCGCCATATCGAAAAACTGCAGCCCCAAAAGACGGAGTGAACTGGAGATCCTGGTAAAGCGTGAACGAAATCACGAATTTAAGGAACAGGACATTCTCAGTATTGAAGCACAATTAATCGACTCAAAATTTGCAGCTGTTCTTGTGCGAGCAGACAACACGCTGAACCCGCTGGATATCCGCATGCATGCAGTTGCCCTGCTAAAGCTAAACAATCAATGGGTACCGGCCCCCTTGTTAGGGTCATTTTCAAATACCGGCTATGGCTACGCTGAGGAAACAGAAGAATCAGTCAAAAAGCTGGAAGCTTGGATGACTCAACAAAAAAAAATAACTGTTTCAAAACATATTCAAAAAATAAAATCGCAGCTCACATCAAAGATCACCAAAATCAATCAAACAGCTGATCTTGACGGAATGAACATGGAACAACTGGCGTCCTATTTTCTCAAGCAATGCCGAGACAAGAACACCTTGGCTATTCTCGCCAGCATGGGGGCGGCATCTCCCCCTAAAATAGATCAGCTCTATGACACGCTCGACCTGATCACGAGAGCGCTGCAACTAGACTCAAAATCGACAACTGATTGGCATTACCTGAGCAAGGCATGTGTTGCCACAGTGGTCGATACTGATGAAAAGACAGGCAAGATAACCGTTGGTTGTTTTGACCCAAAAGCTTCTGAAGTCAATAAGCGGTATGCCCATAGAATTATTGAACTTGGAGCTGATCGCCGAAACGGAAGAATCATAATACAGCTCCCGAAAGAGCTTAGTGATTTAGCCCAGACAAAAAGGCGCAAATTTCAACGTCTAGATCAGGCAACTAAAGACAGAACAACAAAAGCTATCCTGAAAGCAATACCGATAGTCGCCTGCAAAACACCAGAAGAGCTTTTAGATCGACTATTTATAGTGATCGATAAGCTCGATTTTCGCAGCTTCCTCGCTTTATCCACCCAGCAAAATAAACACACGACCGCAATCATCACTTTAGATCATATAGCACAACTCTGGAACAAACTTATTCAGAACAAAATTCAAACATCTCTCAACCCAGGTGCAGTGACTAAAAACCAAGTTGCGCTGACCACTATTACATATCAAGCACATGAGAACTCCCCTCATGCTGAAAAAGAGGAGATATGGATGATCAAAAATGATACTACCTGGAATATCCTACCTAAGCCTCTATTGCGATCAACCATCATTGCCATGATCGGAGCAGATGAGCGCAAGGTAAACCATGAAAGCATGGCCGAAAAGCTGATCGCCTATTTACGCCAACAAATTCACAACATCTGGCTGAAATCTACATTTGATCAGGTGATGGTCATAGAATTACCCTTATTGCTCTCCGCACCATCAGTTGACAAGGCACAAAAAACACTAGCCCAACTTCGCAAACACCTTCTTGCTAGAGACATGACGGCTTACTTCTCACAGTCATGTATCTTAAAGGATTCTGACAGGAACATCCTCGTAAAACGAACTGAGCGCTTGATCCGTGGAACCTATGATCAATTACCCGACATTCAGATACTGGGTATATCTGAGAGAGCCGGGTGGGTAGGCATCTCGGCCAAAACAACATCCAAGCTGTCAGAATTGCATGATTACCCGCTCTACCTGTTTGCCACTAGCTCAAAAGGCCCACTTCTTTTTGCTAATGCAGACTTCCGATACCCTCGTAATAGTGGCAGGAGATTTCTCAATGAGCAAAATTGGGAGCTGTTGGAGACATCAATTCCTGCCCAATCCATAACTATCCTGAAGACTATTTTCAATGAGCACCTACAAAGGTGTGACAACGATATGAAAATTGATCAAAATTAGCTAAGAAACGATTTATCATTTATCGTTAGCTACCTCCAATACACCATTCTATGAAATCGCTAGACACTGCACAACGCTTAGAAAATTCAGTTTTAAGCATCATCAAAGGGCATGATAAAACTATACGTAACATATTGGCCTGCATGATTTCTGGGGGCCACGTATTAGTAGAGGACAACCCGGGCACAGGAAAAACGACCTTGGCAAAGACTATTGCTCAATCCATCGAAGGCAGTCAATTCAGCCGTATACAGTTTACTCCTGACTTATTGCCATCTGATATTTTAGGCGTCTCCATCCTCAATCAGAAAACCGGAACGTTTAATTTCAACCCAGGGCCGATTTTCAGCAATATTTTACTTGCTGATGAAATCAACCGAGCATCGCCCAGAACCCAAAGTGCGCTTCTTGAATCCATGGCAGAGCGCCAAGCGACCATTGAGGGTGTCTGCCACCAGATGGACGGTATGTTCTTTGTAATCGCCACTCAAAATGCAGTTGAGTTCAGGGGAACCTACCCTCTTCCTGAAGCACAAATGGATCGTTTTACAATGCAATGCTCATTAGGTTACATTAGCGCAGAAGAGGAATCCTCTCTCTTGACCTCTCAAAACGATGGCCACCCACTCGATCACCTCAAGCCATCGGTAAACTTCGATGAAGTTCAGAATCTCATCAACACTGTTGCAAACATTCGTATCAACGATGAGTTAAAAAACTACATCGTAGCCTTAACCAGCGCCACACGTGAGATTGAAGACATTCAACTCTCGGCGAGCCCGCGGGCATCACTTGCTTTGATGAAAGTTTCCCAAGCTCTGTCGCTATTTGAGGGTAGAGATTTTGTCACCCCTGAAACGATTCAGCAACTTGCACCCGATATTATTGCTCATCGCCTTGTGGTCTCACCCGAAGCCAAATTCAACGGCCTCACAGGGCGATCTATTGTCGAAAAAATTCTCGAGCAGACTCCAGCACCTGTTTAATCAACGACAAACTTATGGCGGCAAGCCAACCATCCCCCCTATTCACGAAGCTGATCCACAGGATCTACTTCAACAACTCGGGCATTGCTCATTTTTTCAGCCAAAGGGTGAAACCGGCTGGCATCATGCTCGTGATACTGATCCCTATTACATGGACATTGATGCCCATGTATAGTTTGGGGCCCGTCTATCAAATACGCGGTATGATGTTTGCCATCCTCACCCTGAGTATTTTGTGGCTTCTTTTTCGCAAAGCTAAAGTCAAAACGACTCGCAAATTACCTCGAGTGGCAACGGCCGGAGAACCCCTAGAATACTACATTGAGATATACAATGAAGGTAAACGAACTCTCTCGGGAGCTAATTTCAAGGAAATGAGGCCAGACAATCGCCCTAATCGAGAGCTATTTGCTAACTCACGTGAACCTGGCGAAGAACACCGAAATGTCTTTGATCGCTTATTTTGCTACTATCGGTGGGAATGGCTCCAAGAGAAACTTACTCTTTTTTCCTGCAAACCATCAACCTTCATCGACTCATTACCACCAGGTGCATACACCAAAACGCCTCTGAGCCTTACACCAAAAAAACGTGGCATCATTATGCTCAAAGACCTTCGTATTTTTTTACCTGACCCATTCAGTATTTTTCAGCGATGTAGCAGCGCCCATTCCAGCGAGGACAAGCTAATCGTCTTGCCGCATCGCTATCGCATACCCCAACTGCTACTCTCGGGGAGTGCCAGATTTCAACTCGGTGGCGAGGCATTATCCAACACCATTGGTCAATCCGGTGATTTTACCAGTGTGCGTGAATATCGCCCAGGCGACCCACTTCGGCACATCCACTGGAAAAGCTGGGCACGCACAGGCATACCCATTGTCAAAGAGTATGAGGACGTCTTTTTCCCGCGTTATGGCCTTATTCTCGACACCTTTGCGAGTGAAGATCAAGCCGACCTATTTGAAGAAGCAGTATCAGTAGCCGCATCCTTTGCCGCAAGCATAGACACTCAAGAGAGCCTCCTGGATTTGATGTTTATTCATGACCAGGCCTTTGTTTTCAGTTCAGGACGCGGTGAAGATCGCGTCGACAGCATTTTGGAAGTGTTGGCAGGTGTCGATTGTGAGCCCAGAACTGACTTTGATGCATTGCAGCAACTTGTTTTGCAATACAGTGATGAGTTAACTGCCTCAATCTGTGTCTTTACCGGATGGTGTGAGCAACGGAGCAAAACCATAAGCCGACTTCACCGTGCTGGAATGGAATTGGTTATATTCTCTATTTGTCGAAGCTCACAAGAAGCAGACCAACTTCAAGAACGACATCCCTCACCCTTGCCTATTCACTGGCTACGTGCTGGCCATGTCGAAGAGGACCTAGCGATGACCAAAGCATAAATTACAACATCCATGTCAACCGCACCGCCAAAATTACTTGCTGGATTAACCCTTCTTTATTGGGGCTATCTCACAGGTCATTTGTCCGCTGCTATTCCAGCTGCTATCCTACTGGAATCCAGACATGCTGTTAGCCTACGATGGGATTTTAAATATGAATCTTACATCAAGGCGTGGCATTTATGTGTTCTCTGTGCGGTCATCATTGCGACCATCTCATGGATTGACGGCATGCGCATAGGAAGTATTCATACCCTTTTCGTGTGGGCTCCATTCATTTTCTTGCCTATTGAGCTTGCTCAGCGATTTGGCACTGCAAAAAACATCCCATTGAGCACCTTCTCATTTTTTGCGCGAAGAAAAATGCTAGATGACATCAAAGAAGGAAGAAAAATCGCCCCGAGATTATTCAACACCGGTTATCCTTACATCACCATTGTAATCTTAGCCACAGCTAAGGCCAGCCGGCATGACCTTTATCACTATGTTGGTCTATCCATTTTAGTCGGAATTTGCCTCCATGGATACACCAAAAACAATGGTCGTAGACCCGTAGCATGGGCATGCGCGTTCATCCTTTTGCTCGTACTCTCTTGGGTTGGTCAATGGAGCATGTATAAACTTTCTCGTCACTACCGTGGTGGTAACCAGCAAATCACGCTCAACCAGACCATGTCAGCTGCTGAAACAAGAACCAGTATCGGCAGGCTTGGCAGGATTAAACTCAACCCCAAAATCCTCTGGCGCATGAAGCTACACAATGGCTCCAAACCTAAGTTACTAAGGTCAGCGACCTACAACCAATATTCCAAAGCCATTTGGTTTTATTTGCCAACAACATCAAGCAGCTCCAATGACTACGATGAATTTGGATACAAGGGCTCCTCCAGTGCAGCAGTAAGGGAGGACCAGAGAGATATTCGTTGGTTCTCAGAAACCCCACCTCCATTGAGTAATGAAGCACCTATCTCGATTATCGGTGAGGTTGACGCTAAGGTGAAAGAGCACCCGCTCCCCATACCAGACCAATTTACTGCTATCGGCGATCTCGATACCGAAGCATTCGTTGAGTGTAACTCGATGGGGACGATACGCATGGCAAACCCAGATTACAACGTGATCGAATATGCTGTATGGAGAGGAGACACTTCCAATACAGAGGAGCCTCCAATCCAACAGTCCGATTCCAGCTACAATCTTGACCTCAGTATTCCGAGGCATGAAAGAGATGCGCTCAAACGTGTATGTACGGAACTAGATTTATATAACCCAAGTCTGAGCACGCTCGAAAAAATAAAAATCATTAAGCATTTTTTCATCGATAATTTCACCTACAGCACACACCTAACAACGCCTAGGTTTGATCGCGGAAAACGTCAATCCGCTACAAGCCTCTTTCTTGAGGATTCTCGAACAGGGCATTGTGAATATTTCGCAACTGCTACGACACTCCTACTTCGTGAAGCTGGCATCCCAGCACGCTACTGCATTGGTTATGCCGTTCACGAACTAGGCAACGACAAAAACGAATGGGTCATGCGAGGACTTCACGCCCACGCATGGAGCCGAGTATGGATAAAATCAACATCAAGCGGCAAAGATGGCAAATGGATCGATGCAGACCTAACTCCCCCATCGTGGCAATCTATCGAGGCCCAAAATTTGGACAATTGGAAGCAGCGACTCTCTGACAAATGGCAGCTGCTACGTGAAGACTTTCTTATATGGCGCACCAAAGAGGCCAACAAAACCAGAGTGTTTTACGTCTTGGCTGCCATACTTAGCTTGGTCGTGATCTGGGTCAGTTGGCGCCTATGGAGCTCTCGACAGAGAAAATCAGACACTAGACTCCAAGCTTATCAGCGGCCAAAATACGCTCCTTACACCTCCCTCCATAAGCTAGAGCCCTTGGTAGCTGGGAAAATAGGACGTAGACCGACAGGAACCCCACTGTGCAAATGGCTACAAGGTCTGCTTCTGGTTGATGAGCAAGCTGACCCTGAGCTCGAAGAATCTCTTGCCACTGCCATAGCTCTGCACTCTATCGTTCGATTCGACCCGACCAAATCAAGTCCCAAACAAAATCAAGAGCTTGCGCTGCTCTGCAAACGCATCAAACAGCAAATCAAAAATTACCAGAGCTATAAAAAATAAATGCTATCATACTGATATTCAATCATGACACTTTGACTGTTGTCTCTGTATTTTTTGGGTTGGAGTTGCTATTTTTACCGCTAGTATCCCGCTCATGGAAGAGACAAGCTCCAAAAAACCACTTATCTATTTTACAGCTATCATCATCGTTATTGCTGTAATCGCATTATTCACCATCAAAAAATGCACAGTAACCGAGGATAACCAGATAGACCCCAGTCAACTGAGCGAAACTTCAGATGATATTGGCAACTTAAAAAATCTGAGTGAGTCTAATGAAGTAGAGGCCACTCCGGAGGAGCTTATTGGAGAAATTCGAGAGGTCATGCTCTCAGCAGACAAGGCCAAGAACGCGCAGCCATTGATTGACTATCTTGGGAAAAATCATTTTTCCCGTTCCCAAATTGAACAACTTAAGCGGCTCGCCGGCAGCTCCGGACTAAAACTAGACCCTAGCAACCCTTTTTCTCGTGTCGAAGGCTATCCAAATCGCTGGGCTCTCACCTTAGCTGACAAAAGCAAAATATTTATTGATTTAGAGAAATCGGCGACTGGCAAATGGAAAATAAAAAAGATCACCCTGCCAAAATCCGATCAAACCACTGCCAAACAAACAGGCAACAAAGATAACAAACCTTTACCCGAAACACCTGCTACTGATCAATCTGCCTTGATTGCAATTAAGCAATTTCTTGCTGCTGTTACTGGGCTCGATGCTGCCGCAGCAGGCAAGCTCATTGATGATTCTCAGGTATCCTATGCCACACTAGCCGGTCTCTGCATCATCTTTGAGGAAGGTGATTACGCTTTATTGAAGGAGAAAGGATTGCGGAAAATGTTCCTCAAAGACACCAGCTCGGGATGGCTAGTTCGCCTGCGATCCAAAAGCTCTGGTGAGCTGGCAATGATCTCTATTACCAGCAAGAGAGGCAATATCGACTCACCTTGGAAAATCACCGAAATCAACCTAGACGATCTACTATCCGATTACGCTCAGCGAGTCCTTGACGGTGATATTTATTACAGTCCACTGATCAAAAACCCTAAGGGCGGCGATACCCTTGCTATTTATTTCGATCTCGACGCTAAAAACCTAACCACGCGCACCAAGCGGCAGCTCACTATTGTTGCCAAGCTACTCAAGACAAGTCTGGAGAAAAAGCTCACCATATCAGGACATACGGATTCATTAGGCTCTGACCCATATAACCTCTCCCTATCAAGAGCTCGCGCCGAAAAAGTCATGCAATTCCTTACTGAAAACGGCATCAACAAAGACCAAATGGAAATCGTTGGTTACGGCAAGTCTAAGCCGCGCCTTCCCAACACAACCGCAAGCGGAGACGATTCGCCAGCAGGTCGACGTGCTAATCGCCGCGCAGAAATACTTCTAGACTTCTAGACACGGAGCCATGCACAGCCAAACGTCTTTACTCATTCGTCAAAGAGTTGTCTATGCGCTTGCCTCTACCGTGTTCATAGCAGTCATTTGCTGGTTCGCTCTGAGCTACACTCGGAGCAACAAAGATTCTCCGGCACCACTCAAATCACTAGCATCAGCACAACAAGCAGACGCCCCCCTTGGCTATCCCTTGCCAGGTAGCCAACAGCCAAGCCCTTTTGACCATCGCTTCATTCAGTTCAGTGCCTTTGAACGAGCAATGATTCCGACAGCCACGCGCATGAGTGCAGCCATGGGAACGAGATACGGGGGCCTCAGCTACAATGCGCAACAATACTGGGATCACAATCATGAACGTGGCGGTCATCATACTGGAGATGACATCAACGGTATCGGAGGAATGAACACCGACTTAGGAGATCCAGTTTATGCAGCTGCTAATGGCATTGTTTATTATCGTGGTGAGCCTTCGCCAAGCTGGGGAAATACCATCATATTAGCACACCGAAACACACAGGGTGACATTTTATTATCGATGTATTCACACTTGGATAAAAGCTATCTTGCTCACGGCCAATTGACCAACAAGGGCGAGGTAATAGGCACTGTAGGAACAGCCAATAATAATTACCCCGCCCACCTTCATCTTGAAATGCGTGATAGCACAGGCATCCATATTGGCAGCGGCTATGTCAAAAACCCAGGCGAACTCCTCAACCCATCACAAACGATAAAAGAAAACATGACCAAGCCTGCGGAAGATTTATTTCCCTCTATTCTCTCAGTGGCGATCAAAGATCAGCGAGAACAACGCAAACAAGAGTTTTTTCAGCAATAGAAAAATCGCTCCCTCCGCGCTTTAATTATTCCAAGAATCGAACTAGAATCATCGACACTTTTAGAGCTTTTCTATACCAATAACGAGTCACCAATCCCAGAGCATGAGCACAGACGTACCTAATAGTAGTTTCACCCCCCCCGAGCTCGATGAAATTGCAGCTCTTCTGCCTCAATTTGAAATTCTATCATTCATCGCCAAAGGCGGGATGGGTGCTGTGTACCTCGCCAAACAAAAGTCGCTCGATCGAGAAGTTGCGATCAAAATACTTCCCCGCAGCTTTGGTGAGGACGAAGCATTTCGGTCATCCTTTGAGGCTGAGGCCAAGAGCATGGCCAAGCTTAACCACCCTAACCTGATTGGTATTTATGATTTCGGTCAAATTGACGGCATGCTCTACATCGTTATGGAGATGGTGCATGGAAGCTCCCTGTATCATGCCTCCTACGGAAAAACGATTGACCAAGCAGAAGCTGGCCGAATCATCTGTGAAATTTGCCGCGGTCTCGACAACGCTCACCAACAAGGGATCCTCCATCGAGATATCAAACCCGCTAACATCCTACTCGACGATCAGCTATCGCCAAAAATAGGTGACTTTGGTCTTGCTCGTCCCATTGGAGATCACGAGTCTGATACTGCCTACGGAACTCCCGGCTATACTGCACCCGAGGTCGTGCATAACCCAAGCGCTGTTGATGAAAGCACCGATCTCTACTCCGTAGGCGCCATGCTTTACGAGCTTCTTACGAGTAAACTCCCCGAGAAGCCTTACATGCCAGCAGCAACCCTCGTTGGCTGTGATACTAGGTTTGATGATATCGTGCGCAAAGCGATGAACGGAGACCCTATACTAAGGTTTCGAACTGCCCAATCAATGGTAGAAGCTATTGAAGCTATCATAGACGAGAATAAACCGGCAAGTAATAACAGCCGGCTAATCACCTCAGCGGGAACAGCGGCGGCATCACCTCAATCGCCTCGACCTGCGTCACCACCAATTATCACCAAAAAGTCGAGCCCTACACTGCGTAACGTCATTATTATCCTTATATTATTGGGGGCGATCTATGGCAGCTGGACATGGCTCCAAAAAGCAAAAGTCACACGAGAAGCTGAAAACAATCAAATCATTGCCGAAAACGAGCGCAAAAAGTCTGAAGTAACCAAGAAAAAAATTAAGAACCGAGAGCAAAGAAAAATTGAATCAGAAATTCGACGCAAAAATAAAATCAGCCCTCAAACGTTTGTAGATAACAACGACACCAGCATCAAAAAAGAGGTGAAGCCCAAGCCTAGAGTCTCAAAAAAATGTCCTGAATTAGAGGCAATAAAAGAAAAGTGCTCTACCCTGACCAAAAAAATTAAAGGCAAAGCAGACGAAAAATTTAGCCGCAACACTAAAAGCTATGGTCTCGACTTAAAGTATTACCTAAGGGGCTTACCTAATAACCGACAAAGCGAAATTGCCCCCTACATCGAGAAGATGAAAAACCTAGATGATGATGGGCATATCCCCTCCAATTTCTCCAAGGCTGGAATGCCGGATAAGGTGGTAAAGATCTACGAAAGCCGTCTGCGACTCCAAGACAAGATTGAGCAAAGTTTCCTCGAGGAAACAGCCGAATTACAAAGCTTTTATCAAAAGAACCTGCTGAAAATTAAAGGCGGTCTGGCTGATAAGGGACTGAAGGACCAAATCCCAGCCGTTGAGGACGAAATCGATGCTGTTCGAGTATCAGAACAGGAATTTATAGATCATATTCTTCAAAGATGATCACCAAGTAGACTAATGGGGTAGCAGATTATTTTATGCTAAAACTGCTGAATGAACGAACTCTTGATTGGCAAAATAATGTTATAGCAGCATATTGCCCCCGTGCCTGAGAAAAAGAGCTCCAAACCATCTACTAAAGATACCCATGCCATCCGCATTTCGGGTGCTCGACAACACAACCTGAAGAACATCAGCCTCGAGATCCCACTGGGCAAGTTCTCTGTCATTACAGGCCCATCCGGTTCTGGCAAATCCTCGCTGGCCTTTCACACGCTCTACGCCGAAGGCCAGCGCCGTTACGTTGAGACATTCTCACCCTACGTACGCCAATTTCTCGATCGTATGGATAAACCCGTGGTCGATCGTATTGATGGCATTCCTCCAGCGATTGCTATTGAGCAAAAAAACACCATCCGCTCGACACGCTCCACCGTAGGCACGCTCACTGAGCTTAATGATTACCTCAAGCTTCTCTTCCCCCACCTTGCAGAGGCATACGACCCAAAGACTGGCGAACGCATCGAGCCTGACACACCAGAATCGATCGTTACTTGGTGTCAATCAAAGCTACTTGATGCGTCTGTGATGGTAGCATTCCCGGCATCAGTGGCCCCGGGCACGCCAAGCACAGATGTCCTGCCTTTGCTCAACCAGCAAGGCTACACCCGCATCTACCACCATGGCAAAGTCTACCGGACCGACGAAGCACACCCAAAACTCAAATTTGACGCATCCATACTCGTCATCCAAGATCGCCTCAAAATTACCACTCGTAACAAAGCGCGTCTCTCGGAAGCCATTGATACCGCCCTAAACTTGGGCAAAGGCAAGCTTGAGATCATCACTCCAGATAGTTCGAAACCGTTTTCCACCACATGGACCAACCCATCCACAGGATTCACCCTGCGCCCGCCAAGTGCATCCTTATTCTCATTTAATTCCCCTCTTGGTGCTTGCCCCCACTGTCGCGGATTTGGTCGCACCATTGGCATTGATCTTAGTAAGGCAATTCCAGACCCATCCCTCAGTATCAAACAAGGCTGTGTGACGCCATTTACCACCGCCAGAGGAGCTGAATGCCAACGAGATCTGCTGCACGCAGCTCGTGCAGCAGGCATTGATATCCACACCCCATACCAAGATCTCGAACACCATGAACGCCAATGGCTCCTCTATGGTGAGCGAGATGACTCAGAGGACGCGTGGGAAAACCATGAATGGTACGGCGTGAAAGGTTTTTTTGACTGGCTTGAGACCAAATCTTACAAAATGCATGTTCGTGTCTTTCTGTCTCGCTATCGTGCCTACACAGATTGCTCGCACTGCCATGGATCGCGCTTACAGCCTGAGGCACTGTGTTTTAAAATACAGGGCAAAACCCTTCCCGAGCTTTGGCAAATGCCTGTTGTCGATTTGTCTCAGTGGTTCTCGGCTAAATTTAAGAGCAACAAATCAAAATCCATTTCGCATGCCTTGGCTGAGATCAGATCTCGGCTCAACTACCTGTGCGAAGTAGGCCTCACCTACCTCACCTTAGAGCGCCCCGCCAATACTCTCTCGGGAGGTGAAATTGAACGAGTCAATCTGACGACCTGTCTCGGCGCTGCCCTCACCAATACCCTCTTTGTGCTGGATGAACCCACCGTTGGCCTTCACCAACGCGACATTGACCAACTCGTCAATGTCATGCACGACCTGAGAGACAAAGGCAACACCGTGGTTGTCGTTGAACATGAGGAAACAGTCATGCGATCTTGCGATCACCTAATCGATCTAGGTCCAGCAGCAGGAGAGCATGGCGGCAGTATTGTTGCAGAGATTTCAGGTCGCCAAGCTCAGCAAAAATCGATTAGCAAAAAGTTTCCTGATTCTAAAACATTACCTTACCTCTCGGGAGAGACTCAGATAACACCGCCCACCTCTCGGCGCAGCTCCAAAAAACAACTAACTATTAAAGGGGCAAACAAACATAACATCAACAATCTAAGCTTCGAATTGCCCCTCGGTATCTTCACATGTCTTACTGGTGTCTCGGGCTCGGGCAAGTCGACACTGGCCCACGACATTCTCTACCTCAACCTTGCCAAGCAGCTTGGCATTACCAACTCCGAGGAAGCAGCACCTATCAAGTCTATTACCGGCCACCAGCAACTCAGCTCTGTCGAGCAAGTCGACCAGTCCCCTCTCACCCGCACGCCTCGATCCACCCCTGCCGTTCACACAGGAGCGTTTGACGCTATTCGCCAGCTCTTCACCCTAAGCCAAGATGCACAGGATCAGAAACTCACCCCCGGCTACTTCTCATTCAACTCAGGTATTGGCCGTTGCCAGCGCTGCCTGGGTAATGGCTTCGAAAAAGTAGAGATGCAATTCCTCTCCGACCTCTTCATTACCTGCCCTGAATGTGATGGAAAGCGCTACACTAGCAGAGCGCTCCATTACACCTATCGTGGACGCAATATTGCAGAAACGCTCGAATTAACCATTACTGAAGCCATTGCATCTACAAGCAGCTATATCGAGGATAGTGCGGGCAAAGAGACAAGACTACTCAAGAAAATCCTCACCACCCTCCAACCTCTTATCGATGTTGGTCTTGGCTATCTCCGCCTTGGGCAACCTCTCAACACCCTATCTGGCGGAGAATCTCAGCGCCTCAAACTCTGCAAAATTCTGACCGAAGCACACAAATCAAATTCCAAACTCTTGATTCTCGATGAGCCTACTACCGGTCTTCATTTTACCGATATCGAAAAGCTATTAGAAGTCTTCCAACGCCTGACTGACGCTGGTCACACACTGCTTGTCATTGAACACAACCTTGATGTCATAAGATGTGCCGACCACATTATTGATCTCGGCCCCGGACCAGGAGCCGATGGTGGCAACATCATCTTCAACGGTACCCCTGAAGACATTCTCTCCGAAAAATCAGCCACCGCCATCGCCCTGCAGTTGCAACTAGCAAGCAAATCAGCGAAAAAATCCTCGCCACCAAAGCCAGCCAAGCGCAGCCAGAAAAAGGCGAAAGCCGCTCATGCCATCGAAATATCAGGCGCTCGTGAGCACAACCTCAAAAATATATCAGTCGATATCCCACGAGATGAGCTCGTCGTGGTCACCGGTCTCTCTGGATCTGGAAAGTCGACTCTCGCTTTTGATATCGTATTTGCCGAAGGGCAGCGACGCTTCCTCGATTCTATGTCTCCTTACGCCAGGCAATTCGCTGGTCAGCTTGAGAAACCGGATGTCGATCGCATCACTGGCTTGCCGCCAACGGTAGCCATCGAACAGCGTGTCTCACGAGGCGGAGGCAAATCCACTACAGGCACAGTCACTGAAATTTACCACTTCCTGCGCCTACTCTATGCCAAGCTTGGCACCCAACACTGCCCAGAGTCTGGTGAGGCTGTGATTTCTCAAACGACAGATACCATTGAGAAACAAATCCGCCAGCTTCATAAAAAGCATCAAAAAATGCTCATTTTGGCACCACTCATCCGAGCACGCAAAGGCTACCATACTGATATTGCTATCGCTGCCGCCAAAAGAGGCATCACCCAGCTCCTCGTTGATGGTAAGCTAATGGATACTGAGGGCTTTCAGCCACTCAAACGCTATCAACCCCATGACATCTTTGCAGTCTGTGATTCTGCAGAGCAGGCACTACAAATTGGCAAAGGCAGCTGCGCGGTCCTTACCAAGCCCCCGAGCAAAAACAAACATGCCAATCTGAAAACTTTTAGTTCCTCGCGAGTCTCACCTGTGACTGGCAGGTCTTTTGAAGAACCAGACCCTCACCACTTTTCATTCAACTCACACCGTGGCTGGTGCCCAAGCTGCAGAGGCTATGGCGTGATCTCATCGACCACACACCGAGGTGCCAAAGCCGACCAATACAACTCTGAACTCGAGGCCGAAATTCATGAGAATCTGAGCTCATCCGACCCTGAGTCCAGCTATCTATGCCCTGACTGCCATGGAGCAAGACTGAGAGAGGACTCTCGCCATGTCCTCATCCACGGGCAGGCGATACACCATATCAATGCGCTTTCCGTGATAGAGGCAATCAATGTGTTAGCAGATTGGAAATTTACTGGGCGCGAAAAGCTCATCTCTAGGGATATCGTACCTGAGATCATTCAACGGCTCCACTTCCTCGACCACGTGGGACTTGGCTACCTTCAGCTAGACCGTTCAGCCGATACCTTGTCTGGTGGCGAATCCCAGCGCATCAGGCTAGCAGCCCAACTCGGGTCAAATTTGCGAGGCGTTCTCTATGTCCTCGATGAGCCCACGATCGGTCTGCATCCAAGGGATAACGTCAAGCTTCTCGACACATTAGATTCCCTGCGCCAACGAGGTAACTCCCTACTCGTCGTCGAGCACGATGATGAAACGATCTCTCGTGCCAACACCCTCATCGAGCTGGGCCCCGGAGCTGGTGTGGAGGGCGGACAATTGATCAAACCAGCGATATGTGAGACACCACGAACAACACGCACTCGCCGCCCCTTACCCCAAGCCAAGGCTCCTAGCGGCTGGCTCAGGCTCACAGGATGCCATGCTAATAACCTCAAAAATATCGACGCTCGCATTCCTCTCTCGCGACTCACCGTGCTAACGGGTGTCTCTGGATGTGGCAAATCATCTCTCATGAGGGGGTGCCTATCCCATGCCGCAGGTAATCACACAGCACAAACAGCAAGCTACAAAACAAAATCTGGCTTCGGATCTATCAAATCCTGCTTCGAAGTCGACCAGTCCCCAATCGGGAAAACCTCACGCTCCTGCCCAGCTACCTATGTGAAGATTCTCGATACAATCCGCCAGTTGTTTGCCCAGTTACCTGAGGCCCGTGCACGCGGGTTCACGGCATCACGCTTTTCTTTTAACAACAAAGAAGGCCAATGTCCTGAATGCAAGGGTAATGGTCGCATCAAGCTGGAGATGGACTTCCTCCCTACCACATGGATCCACTGCGAAACTTGCCATGAAATGCGCTACAATGCCGCCACGCTAGATATCCGCTATAATGGCAAAAATATCGGTGAAGTGCTAAGAATGAACATTCGACAAGCTGCCGAATTTTTCAATGCAGTGCCTAAGCTACAGCGCACACTCAGCTTACTTTCCGATACGGGCCTCGGCTATTTACAGCTCGGCCAACCCAGCCCCACACTTTCAGGAGGCGAAGCACAGCGTATCAAGCTTGTCTCCGAGCTCACCAAGGGGCGAGCCAGAATCAGAGGTACTAAGGCATACCATGCCAACCTCTACCTGATTGAAGAACCATCGATCGGCTTGCACCAGCAGGATGTCGACAAGCTTATTGATGTGCTTCACCGTCTCGTTGACGAAGGCCACACCGTCGTTGTGATCGAGCACCATACAGCGATCATGGCAGAAGCCGACTACCTCATCGATATCGGTCCTGAGGCTGGCGCGCGAGGTGGTCGCATTATCAGCCAAGGCAGTCCGGAGCATGTCGCTCAATCCAAAAAATCGCACACAGCACCCTTTCTTAAGGAAGCCTTAGCCAGCCACTAAAGTCGGCAGATCTTAGGCTCATTACCCACCACCACCTAATAGGTCACCGACACTTATGGGCTTACCCATCAGAAAATCGGTAGCGCTCATCCTGCGAGAGCCGTCAGGCTGTAGAGACTTCACCAGTAGGGAGCCCTCACCACAAGCAATGGTCAACACCTCACCCGCCGTGAGCACCTGCCCGGGTTTGCCTGATTGAGCACTCAGCTCAACTTGAGGAAAAATCTTCAGCCTGCGTTCACGCCCCTTGCTATCAATGAAAGTAGTAGACGTCCCTGGCCATGGATCATAAGCGCGAATACGACGCTCCAAAGCTTCAGCGGGCTGCGACCAATCAAGCTCACCGTGCTCGCGCATCAGCTTAGAAATATAGCTCACCTGAGCCGGGTCCTGTGGAATTCGTTCAGCATCACCATTCACTAGCTGATCCAAGGCTTGCCTCAATGCAACTGGAGCCATGTCGGCCAAACGATCATGCAGCTCACCTCCAGTCTCATGTCGACCAATCGGAGCATCCACCTGCAAGATAATATCGCCCGCATCGAGAGCCTTGACGACATGCATCACCGTAATGCCTGTATGGCTGTCCCCCGCATCAATGGCCGCTTGAATGCAGGCTGCACCACGGTATTTAGGCAATAGTGATGCATGCAGGTTGATACAGGCTACAGATGGAATATCGAGCAGAGCCTGCGATAGGATCTGGCCATAAGCCATCACTACGATCACATCCGGCTGCATCGCGCTTAGTGCTTCGAGAAATGTTTCCTCGCCGGCAGAATCAGGCTGCATCACAGAGATTCCATGACTCAGTGCCAGCTCTTTAATCGCAGGCGCAGTCAGCACTTGCTTACGTCCTACCGGTTTGTCGGGCTGAGTCACAAGCCCCACCAACTCATAAGAAGCCTCCACATCATTGAGCAAGGCTCGCACCGAGGGTAGTGCGATGTCACCTGTGCCCATGAAAACGATGCGAAGTTTAGCCATGGCTTTTCTTTAACCCTACGACTGCCAATTACCAAACCCCAAAATACAAAAAGCAACGATGGTAGAAATAATACCGCCACAGAGTCCAAACTTTTAAGCCCACGTCATCAGAAGCTCACTCCCTGCACCTGATTAACACCAAAATTCCACGTATAGCGATGATTGGCTTTGAACGTTTTATTACCGGTGACTGGGCTGATATGCTCTGCAGCAACTGCATACTTATATGCACCTGACCTCAGATAAACTTTACGATGAGCACCTGCGGGGACTTCGATAAATCGACTCTCTGGCCCGTCAACACCAACCACAATATCTCGTTCTGAATGATTGTGTATCGTCACCTGAGGTTTGAGCATAGCCTTACTCGGCGGCGGCTTCCTGAGGTCTGGATGTGTGTAAGAACAGGATGCCAGCACGAAGCCAAGCCCAGCAAATGCAGCCAAGCCAAGGTAGTAGAATGGCCTCTGCACGACTGATCAGATTTTCTTAAGCTCAACTAAGCCACCACATATGCGAAAGCTTAGAAGTAAAGCGTATAACTGCGCCTTGCCTCGATCTCTTTGTATTTGGAGATAGGACGAAATCCCTCTGCCACCGCACTGTATTTATAGGTGCCGGCTTGAACGCGGATTGATTCGCTCGATCGTGCGGGCACGGTAATATCCCGGCGCCCACTCTCGCCAAGACGTTCTAGCCGCACCACAATCGGACGATAGAACTTATTGCTGAGCTTCAAGCGTGCTTCTTGACTCTTTCCAGTGGCAGCAACTGCAGGCGAAGAGCTTACGCTCGATCCGCCGGTGCCACATGAGCTGAGTAATAAACAACTGAGAGCCAGTGTAAAAAAAGCAATGGTAATAGATTTGTTTTTCATCACTTAGAAGCGCGGCACGCTGATGGTGTCTGTGTAGTGGGTTCCATATTCATTGATAATATCCTGTCTCGACATTCCCCCCTTCTGAGTCATCACCAATCCACGCTCTGAAAGCACGGTCATATTGATTTCAACACCTGCAAGTTGACCCTCCTCGGCCACTTCCGCTGAGCCGGAGTCGGCTTTTGATGCAATGCCATTGCCCCTGATGACAAGTGAGTGGTACTGTTGCACACCTGCGTTTGCACCAATCGTAAAGCGCTTTACCCCAGCATCCCTTTGAACAAGAAAAGTAACCGTCAGCTGATAGATATTCTCAGCAAGCACATTTTCTGCGGTAAAGTCCAAAGCATCGGTAAACCGGTTGACAGCTGGAGCAACAGGAGCCGTCAAATCTTCTTGGCCAAGAACATTTGTGAATGTGTCATCAGGATCGACGAGATGACGATACAGGGTAAAAGTAGGAAACAAACCGACCGCAGCAGCTGCTGTCCCTGAGATTTGATCTCGGTATACCAATCTGTAACTCACCGCGGAAACATCACCGCCGTTGTCGTCAACACCCCCGATATCACCATCATAACGATCAGGAGCCGCAGTGAAAAAGATCAACCTAGATGCGTTGGTTATTTTTTTGTTTGCCGGACCCGCTAGCGTTGTATTGGCTGCAGCATCACCGGTTAGTTTCGGCTCAACAGCTGCATACAACCACATGTTGTTACTCCCATCCGCACGAGCTACCATTGCTTCAAAATCTTGGGTGATGGCCTCAAGCGCCTCCTTGGCTTGCCGCCCTCCAAGCACCTTGTCTCGACTGCCTTTGTATCCGTCCATCGACACACCCGTCATGAAGGTCACCATGCCTAATAAAATAACCGTGACCGACATCGCGACCAAGAGCTCGAGCATGGTAAAGCCCTTAGCTGATGGGTGGGGAAATAAATGACTTTTCATGATTGGTGAGTGGTTGGGTAAAAAAGAAGAGAGTCCTTAGCGTATCACCGCCATGTTTTTGGTGATTACTTCATTCCCTACATCTGCGACACTCC
>CBFHPA010000023.1:0-38367 GCA_965657565.1 Oceaniferula sp. | reverse complement strand
ATATTGCTGGGTCTCGATATAGATCAAGCTAACTGCGCAATCATGGTCGGCTACGGTCTAGAGCCATTTTTAGCTCGGAAAAAACTCGATGACGTGCTTAGTAAAGCGCAACCATTACTCAGCGAAGGTAATTACAGTGATGCCATTCTAACCATCATTGATGAGCTCGCCCAACTAATGGAGGATACATGCAAAAAGCTTGAAGATGTTCTTGATATCTCAGAAGCTAAATCATCTCAACCCAACGAATACTAAACATACCACCAATACTATGAGCTACGAAACCTATAAACTAATCCACTTCGCTGGAATCTTCACTTTATTTTTTGCATTTGGATCCCTATTCAAAGGAGACAAAACAACAAAAGGAGCTGTCATCGGCCACGGCATCGGCTTGCTACTTATCTTACTTGGTGGCTTTGGCATGCAAGCTAAGATGAAGGACGTCTATCAAGCAGTCTACGGATCTGGATTTCCTACCTGGCTCATTATTAAGATCGTTATTTGGCTCGCACTCGGTGCAGGTATAGTTCTAGCAAAACGAAAAATCATTAAAGGCTTGGCCGCTTGGATCATCATTATCGCTCTTGGCATGGCAAGCGCATACCTGGCACTCAAAAAACCAGCCATGGGCAACAAGCCTGTGGCTGAAGCTGCAGAATAATCTCAGCAACAGCGTTTCGCCATGAAACATGTCGAAACTATCACCTTACCTCATGATTTCGGTGAATTCACCGAAATCATTGATGTACGCTCTCCATCCGAATTCGCAGAGGACCATCTTCCGGGCGCTATCAATCTACCCGTGCTCAATGACGTAGAGCGAGCTGAGGTTGGCACCATTTATAAAGAAAGCCCATTTGAAGCTCGGCGCCTTGGCGCCGCTATTATATCCACTAATGCCTCCAGGCATCTTCGTGAACACCTAGCCAATAAGGACAAAACATACGCCCCATTAGTCTATTGTTGGCGAGGCGGAATGCGCTCAAACTCTCTTGCACAAATCCTGCGCTCTGTGGGTTGGAGGGCTCGTTTATTAGACGGCGGCTACAAAGCATTCAGATCATTTGTAAGCCTCGATACTGAGCGGATCTTATCCAATCCAGACTTTCAACTTTCTATTTTAGCAGGTCAAACTGGGGTGGCCAAAACACGCCTACTCCAAACCCTTCGCGACAAGGGCGCACAGATCATTGACCTCGAAGGTATAGCCAATCACCGCGGATCTGTTTTAGGCCTTGAGCCAAACAGCAAACAACCCAGCCAAAAACATTTTGAAACCTGCCTTTGGCACACCCTATCTCAAATTGACAGCTCACGGTCTATCTTTATTGAGGCCGAGAGCAATCGCATAGGCGGCCTTCATTGCCCACCATCACTATGGAAAAAACTAGGAGCTGGGCAGGTTTTTAATATTGAGCTCCCCCTATCCCAACGCGCATCTTTCCTCCTCGATGACTACCCTCATTTCACCGAAGACTCAGAGCATCTGAAAAAACTATTAAACAGGCTGGTAAAACTACGTGGGAAGGAACAGGTCGCCAAATGGCACAATCTAATTGATGATCAACAATGGACTAGCTTTGTGGAGTCGATATTACGTGATCACTACGACCTCGTTTATCGTCGCGCAGGTGACGACAAGTCGAACTATTCTAGCCCACAAAAAACCATCGCTATGGAGGACTTCACCTCGCAATCTCTGGAACAGGCTTCAGAGGCACTAATCCGCTGTGCAAGACGCTCATAATCACCTCCAAGATCCACGCTTTGATGATATTCGAGATGAACTCATCGAGACCATGCTTACCCAAGGTGTCACTCGCTGCGTAGTTAATGGAACATCTCCAAAAGATTGGCCCAAAATAGCGCTGCTGGCCAAAACCTACCCTGACCTCATTATCCCCTCGTTCGGTCTGCACCCATGGCAAGCACCGAGCGACCATTGGCTGGATCAACTTACCACCTACTTGGACATTACCCCACACGCCTGCATTGGCGAATGCGGGCTCGATCGTTGGATCAAAAACTACGATATCGAGAATCAATGCAATATTTTTATATCTCAACTGAATCTCGCCACAGAACGCAATCTCCCCATGAGCATTCATTGCCTTAAGGCTTGGGGCCTCATGCTCGAAATACTCGAATCCAAGCCCCTACCCAATCGGGGCTTTCTACTTCATTCCTATTCTGGCTCCGCTGAACTTATTCCTCGGCTTGCGGCACTTGGTGCTTATTTTTCCTTTTCAGGATATTTTCTTCATGAGCGCAAGCAAAGCATTCGGAATACTTTCACAAA
Source organism: Oceaniferula sp. (assembly GCA_965657565.1). Lineage (GTDB taxonomy): Bacteria > Verrucomicrobiota > Verrucomicrobiia > Verrucomicrobiales > Akkermansiaceae > Oceaniferula. The sequence goes on along the minus strand of CBFHPA010000023.1, from coordinate 36,065 downwards.
GATCCCACCCGAGCGTCTCTTGATCGAGACAGATGCCCCGGATATGGAGCCCCCAAACGAGTATATTAAATACCCCTTAGAATCTGGGCTAAACCACCCAGCAAATATTGGGAACATTACTGCTGAAGCATCTAAATTTTTAGACACATCACAAACCAACGATAATTTCAAGCGGCTCTTCGAGCTGGGTTTGTGAACAAATGAAACGTATTTACATACCGCTTTTTACCAGTCAGATGGATTCATCTCAGGGTGCCTAAAAACAAAGCCATTTTGTAACAGCCTCCGCGGCACAACCCAGTTACTTTTCAGAATGAGTTCGGGTTCAGTGCGCAAAACGAAAGCTCCTATTCTAGCCATCCAGCCAGTAGCGGGCAAACCAATCGGCCTCTTGGCCAGCTTCTGAAAACGCTTCATCATATCTGCATTTGTCAAAGGGTCAGGTGCAGTGATATTTATAACACCTCTGATATCATCATGTGCTATCAACCATTCTACCGCTCTGCAGTAGTCCTCAACATGAACCCAGCTTACCATTTGACGGCCTCCACCCACAGCTCCACCAAGGCACAGCTTCGAAAGCTTCAACAGATAATCATATACTGTCCCCTTTTCATTTGCCATGACAAGTGAGGTGCGCAAAGCAATTCTGCGCACGTGCTCAGAGATCTCGGCACCCATCATTGCCCCTTCCCAAGATTTGGCTACATCGACAAAAAACCCCTCGCCTAACTTCATGCCTTCGCCTTGTGGACTTTTTTCAGCATCAGCGTAGACGGATGCTGTGCTAGCGTTGAGCCATACTTCAGGCGGATCAGAACAGAGCGCGATTGCCTCTCCCAATACTGCCGTACTGTTGACCCGCGAATCGACGATCTGCTTCCGGTTAGATTTGTTATGCCTGCAGTTGATCGACCTGCCGGCCAAATTAATCAGAGCGCAAGCGCCATTGAGCTCGTGGAACCAATCACCAATTGTTTCGCCATTCCATGCTACGAATCTGCAACTTGGATGCAACCCTTGCTCACGTCTTGCAAGACCGACAACCTCCCATCCAGCAGCGTGAAAGTGACGAGTTAGGTGGCGACCGAGAAAACCATTAGCACCTGCAATAATCAGCTTCTTCATGTTGTGAATATATTACTCAGAAAAAATCTCTTATTTTCCTATGCTGAATAGTATCTAGATGATGCCATCAGGAACACCTGCCATAATTGTCATGACATCATCAGAGTCATCAACTTTACAATGAGGTAGTGATATTTTCGCCAACCTTGAGATGATTTCATCATCATTTGCAATCGAGAAAAGCTCCCACAGTTCATCCTCATTTTTTGCTGCCAGATGACAGACCTTCTTCGCGACAGTCGACAGGGCTGGAGCAGTCAACCTCTCACCTATAGTGCCATGATTGAGACATCCTAGCATGCATTGAACCCATGCTGCATCACCTCGATACATACCTCCGCTATCATTGCGAACTGCTAAAGATCGCTCGGATTCATTGGCTGGAAGACTACGAAACCATTCCTCAGCACGAGCAGATTGGTAACTTACAAAAGTAATATTACAAACATATGGCTGAAAACTTAGCCATTTGATAAACGATGAACAAATTGCACATCTGTCGTCATAATAAACGTCCATAGATTTGTTAAATTGAGTGATTTTCATGAGTAATGGTCTGTTGTGTAATGTGATTTATTTTCTGTGTTTTGACGTTAACTTAAAAATTTGGAGGCTAGTTTCATAGCAGGACCATAGGAAAGTTTGTCTACCTTATGACCGATGTTGCGTGCAAAGCTGACAAAGTTCTCGAGCTCCTTCACTTGATTGCGAAATACTTCAGCTTCTTTGCCTTCATACCCCTGTGTTTCCTCCTGGCAATTCCTCAACAACTCAAGTGCTGGGTCTATCTCGCGACGCTGGCGCTCTCTTAAAATGATGGTGAATATTTTCCAAACATCCCTCTCCGCATCAAAATATTCTTTGCGATCCCCTTTTTTAATCACAATGCGTACCAAACCCCATGAAACTAACTCTTTCAAGTTTGTGTGTGCATTCCCCCTACTTACAGACAACCGCTCCATAACCTCATCGGTGCTAAGAGCTTCCGTTCCGGTCATTAACAGCGCATGTATTTGCGCCATTGTCCTGTTGATACCCCATTGACTCCCATAAGTCCCCCACTGAGCGATAAAACTATCCCTCACTTCCTCGAGTGATTGACTATCTGCAACATTAACTTCGTTCATCAATTTCAGTATTTACTGAAAATTCAGATACTTTCAAGTGATTTCTTTTTTGGGCGGAAAAAATATTCAACAATGACCGATGACCAGCGATGACATCATGAGTGATGTTCAAGCAGATTTACTGCTGTAGATTGTATGCATAGTGTATGAGCCATTTGACGTGTCTGAAAAAACAATCACAGAAAAATATTCAAATGCTGAAACCACCGAGTCTGGTCTCAAGTATGTGGTCACAGACAAAGGTCAAGGCGGCGACAAACCAGCAAAAGGTCAGGCCGTAACTGCTCATTACACTGGTTACTTACTGGACGGCTCCAAGTTTGACAGCTCGGTTGATCGCAAACAACCCTTCGTATTTGCTGTTGGCATGGGCATGGTGATTCATGGCTGGGATGAAGCATTCGCTGATATGACCAAAGGCGAGAAACGAACCTTAATCATCCCCCATGAATTGGGATACGGCGCCAATGGCTACCCACCCCTTATCCCACCGTGCGCGACGCTTATCTTTGATGTAGAACTTATCGACTTTTAGTGTAGGTGAGCATCAGTAGCTTTTGAGTTTTAATATTTAGCATCACCAAAGTAAAATGTCCCCATGTATTGTAAATACAGACTTGATCAAATCAACCCAATGAGATGACAGCTATATCGACCGCTTGTGAAATATTTCACAAAGTGCTTGCTTATTACCCAATTCTGGCCCTCATTCTCCTTGGCAAATTCTCATGAATTCTACTTCATACCAAGCACCCGACACCGCAGCTAAAACACAAGCTGGGCTCGACTCTGATTATCAAGCAGAAACCGACGACTTACTCGGTGAAAAAATGGTGCTCAACATGGGCCCTTCGCACCCAGCTACTCACGGCGTGCTGCGCTTAGTATTGGAGCTGGATGGTGAAATAGTCACCAAATGCGATCCTGACGTTGGATACCTCCACCGCGGAGATGAGAAAATTGCAGAAAACATGCATTACAATCAGTTTGTCCCCTACACCGACAGATTAGATTACCTTGCCCCGTTGGCCAACAACGTCGCATATGCCTGCGCGGTTGAGAAGCTGATGGGCTGGGAGCTACCCCCACGTGGTCAAGCGATACGCGTCATCTGTTGTGAGCTCGCTCGCATCGCATCACACATGTTGGGAGTTGGCGTCTGCGCCATGGATGTTGGCGCGATGACCGTTTTTCTCTACACCTTCACTGAGCGTGAAAAGACCTACAATCTGTGCGAGCAATTGACAGGGGCGCGCTTCACCACCTCCTACACGAGAGTTGGCGGGCAAATCCGCGACCTACCTGATGGTTTCATAACCAACCTCGAAACCTTCCTAGTAGAGTGCTCTCAGTCGATTGATGAAATTTCAAAGTTACTCGACCGAAACAAGATTTACCTCAAGCGCATGATTGATATCGGCACTATCTCTGCCGAAGACGCTATCACTTGGGGCATGACCGGCCCATGCCTTCGCGGCTCAGGAGTCACCCGTGACCTTCGCAAAGACAACCCATATCTAGGTTACGAAAATTACGATTTTGATATCCCAGTCGGCGAAAATGGCGATTCCTACGACCGCTATTTGTGTCGTATGGAGGAGATGCGTCAATCAATACGCATCATACGCCAAGTCATCGCAGACTTGCCCGATGGCCCTGTCAACATAGCAGACAGCAAAAATATGCTCCCAGCCAAAGAAAAAGTGCTAACCAGCATGGAAGAGCTAATTCATCATTTCATTGTAGCTACCCAAGGCATTGAGGCTCCAGCTGGCGAGGTCTACTTCGGCGCTGAAAACCCTAAAGGCGAGCTTGGATTCTACATCAATTCCAAAGGTGGCGGTGTCCCACATCGCATGAAAATCAGATCTCCTTCTTTTGTGAACTTGTCCATCTTATCACATCTCATCCCTGGACACATGATCTCAGATGTGCCGGCTATCCTCGGCTCACTCGACTTCGTCATGGGTGAATGCGATAGATAACAATCACGACAAAAAACCACTCAGCAGCATCACATAACTCTGTTCTTCCAGTCACAACATGGACAACAACACATTCCCATCTTTTCTTGTCACCCCTGAGATCGACGCTGAGGCTGACAAGCGAATCAAACAATACCCGGACGAAAAAAAGCGTTCCGCTGTATTACCATTGCTCCACATCGTCCAACACAACTTTGGCTTCATCAACACTGAAGCAACCGAATGGGTTGCCTCCAAGCTAGAGCTAGAGCCAATGCAGGTGCATGAGGTGGTCTCATTTTACCCAGGATTACGTGAACATGCTCCAGGCAAGTATCACATGCGCATCTGCCGCACCCTATCATGCGCAATGACGGGCTCAGCAGAACTTATGGAGCGCTTGTGTGAACTCACTGGAATCGATCGCTCTCAGAGTGACTCTCACCACAATCCTATTGCCGTTTCCCCGTGTGGACAATGGTCGGTAGAATTTGCGGAGTGCCTTGCTTCTTGTGGCACAGGGCCCGTCTGCATGGTCAACGACGATTTTCATGAAGCCGTAAACCCTGACGACGCACAGGGTCTACTCGACAAGTACAGCAGCGCCTCTCAATCTTAAAAGCTTAACTAGACACCCAATCATGAGCAACATCACTTACCTACCTGGCAAAGAACCAGACCAGCGTGAACACCGATTGATTTTCAAAAATATCGACCGTGAAGGTTGGGACAACTCAATCGAGTGCTACATTAAAGATGGTGGCTACGAGCAACTTAAAAAAGCCTTCCAGATGGAACCACAAGCCATCACAAACGAAGTCAAAACCTCCGGCCTCAGAGGTCGTGGAGGAGCGGGATTCCCGACTGGCGTAAAATGGGGATTCATCCCACCGAACAACACCAAACCTGTCTACTTGATTTGTAATTGTGACGAATCGGAGCCCGGCACATTTAAGGATCGCTATATTGTTCACCAAGATCCTCACCAGCTTCTCGAGGGCATGATCATCTCATGTTTTGCGGTTGGTGCTAAAACAGCTTATATATACATTCGTGAGGAATTTCCGGATGCATCAGAAATTCTTGAGAAAGCGATTGAGGAAGCTCGTGCTAAAAACTTCATCGGAAACGACATCCTAGGCTCAGGTTTCGACCTCGAAATTTATCTCCATCGCGGCGCAGGCGCATATATATGCGGAGAAGAAACTGGACTCATCGAATCTCTCGAAGGCAAAAGGCCATACCCAAGGATCAAGCCACCTTATTTCCCGGCTGCACTTGGCCTCTACATGTCTCCAACTATCGTCAACAATGTGGAGTCCCTGTGCCACGTGAAGCACATCATCGGTATGGGAGGTGAAGAATATGCCAAACTGGGAACTCCCCGTAACACAGGCACTCGCATCCTCTGTGTATCTGGCGATGTTAAGAAACCTGGCTACTACGAGGTTGAAGTTGGCAAAATAACCATGGGCGAACTTCTCAATGACGTCTGCGGCGGCCCCAAAGACGGGCGAAGCTTCAAAGCCGTCATCCCCGGGGGCTCATCAGCCAAAATCATGCGCTGTGAGGAAACATACGAAATCAACAACCCTGACGGCTCTCAACGAAACCTTTCATTCTACGACATCCCAATGGACTTCGATACCATTGCCGCATGTGGCTCAATGGCTGGATCTGGTGGCGTGATCGTCATGGATGATTCGCGGAAAATCTCATGGGTACTCAACAATATTAACCACTTTTATGCGCATGAATCGTGCGGTCAGTGCACCCCCTGCCGCGAGGGCTCCATGTGGATGCGCAAGATTTCAGACCGCATTGCCAACGGCCAAGCTACCCCTGAAGATGTTCAAACCCTTGAAGATGTTGCGTATCAAATTGATGGTCGTACCGTCTGTGCTTTTGGCGAAGCAGCCTCATGGCCCGTGGAAGCCATCATTTCTAAATTTCGTGATGAACTTGAAGCTGAAACCTCCGAGGAGAACGAATACCTCTCCGACGAAGCAAAACGTCAACTCGCTTTCATCAACCAATAAGCCAAGCTACCCGAGACTAACCAGCATATTATCAAAATGAGCGATTCTACTACCACCAAGCTCCCGAAAGATACCGCAGCTGAAAAAGGCATGGTCAACATTCAGGTTGATGGGCACTGGATTCAAGTGCCCCAAGGCACTCGAATGATCGAAGCCTGCAAGCTAGCAGAAAAGGAAGTTCCCCACTATTGCTATCACCCCAAACTTTCCTCACCAGGTAACTGTCGGATGTGCCTGGTTCAAATGGGCATGCCACCACGCCCCAACCCAAGCGAAGAACTATCTTATGATGAGAATGGCTTTCAGGAAATCAGCTGGATGCCTCGCCCTGTCATTGCCTGCGCCAATACGGTTAGCGAAAACATGGGCATCCGCACTCAAGGAGCCTTGGTAGAAAAATGCCGTGAAGGAGTCATGGAGTTTCTGCTCATCAATCACCCCTTAGATTGCCCCATCTGTGACCAAGCTGGCGAATGCAGCCTTCAGGAGTTCTCCGTAGAACACGGCAAAGGCAGCTCGCGCTTCAAAGAGGACAAAGTCAAAAAGCCGAAGAATGTTAAAATTGGGCCACGAGTTCGATTAGATGACGAACGCTGCATCATGTGCTCACGCTGCATTCGTTTTATGGACGAGGTTGCCGAAGAACCCGTCTTAGGTTTCTCAGAGCGGGGCACCCACACCACGGTAGGTGTCTATCCGGGAAGAGAGCTCAGCAATAACTACGGCCTCAACACCGTTGATCTCTGCCCTGTCGGAGCACTGACCTCAAATGACTTCCGATTCCAAATGCGAACCTGGTTCCTCAAGGAAACCTCGAGTATCGATACCAATTGCGGCACCGGCACTAACATCAGCATTTGGACCAGAGGCAACAAAATATTCCGCGTCACCCCACGCCAAAACGACGCAGTTAACTCCTGCTGGATGCCTGACAGTCACCGCCTGAGCTACACATGCCCAAGTCACGACAATCGCTTAACTTCACCACTCATCAAGGCTGACGAGGTTCATGAAGAAACCTGTTGGAGCAATGCTATTGCAGCTACCGGTGACGCCCTCAAACAATTTGAAAGCAGTGAAATCGCAATCATCGCCTCAGGTCAGCAGACCAACGAGGAGCTCTTCATGATGCGCACATTAGCTGCAGAGCTGGAGACTGAGTCAATCAGTATTATCCCTCACACACAGACCCCAGATAAGTTACTAATATCAGGAGACCAAAACCCCAACACCACGGGAGCAGGTCTCATTCTTGGCCTCGATAATCCAAGCCATCAACTCGAGGAGATCAAAGATGGTGTCAGCAATGGCACCATTAAAGCACTAATTGTAGCTTCAGAAGACTTACTAGCAGCAGGCTTTTCCGCCGAAGACATTGACTCTCTCGAACTTCTCGTTTCGATCTTCAACACAACGAACGCAACAGCTCAAGCAAGTGACATTGTCTTCCCTGGAGCAAGTTCAGCTGAGAAACGTGGCAGCATGATCAACGTCACTGGACGCCTCCAAAAGCTGAATGCTGCATGCACGCCACCAGCAGACGCACGAGACGACTGGGAAATCATCAGCGATATCGTCTTATCAATCAGCGGTGAAGCACCAGAACAAGCCCCCCTCAGCGTGGATCAACTATCAGAAATCATCTCCAACACCATTCCACAGCTAGAAGGCAAAACACTTTCTACCATCAGCGAACTTGGCGAAGCTCTCATTGATACCAATATCACCATTCCTCTTCTCGACCGCGAAAATCAGCGTATCGCAAGCGGCGAAATCGTAGGTTAACCACTCAACTGATCACTCCATACAATGGATCCTGAAATCATCTTCCTCATCCTCACTACAGCGGTTAAGATCATCGTCTTCACTTTTGTATGCACCTTACCGATTATCGCGTATTCAACTTATGCAGAGCGTCGGGTATCCTCCATTATACAGGATCGAGTCGGTCCTAACCGCGTGGGTATTCCTCTCACCCTGTTTGGAGCGAAGAAAGACATCCCCTTTTCCGGCCTACTCCAGCCATTAGCGGACGGTTTAAAAGCCTTCCTCAAAGAGGACCTCGTTCCCGCACACGTGCGTAAATTTTTCTTTTGGATTGCTCCAGCCCTCACTGCTGCGCCAGCGTTTCTATGCATATGCATTATTCCATTTGGCAGCAGCATCACTGTATTTGACCAACCCGTCAAACTCGTCATCGCCGATATCGACGCCGGCCCCCTCTTTGTTTTTGCCATCGCCTCACTCAGCGTCTACGGGATCACTTTTGCAGGTTGGGCATCCAACAACAAATATTCCTTTTTAGGAGGAGTAAGATCGTGTGCGCAAATGATCTCTTATGAGATCTCACTGGGCCTCTCGCTCATTCCTATTTTAATGGTCTTTGGCCAGCTCAACTTGTCTGACATTGTTCAATCACAGGCAAACAATGGCTGGACACTTCTCCCTTTGTGGAATGAACACGGCAGTATTTTTGATGCGGGCTATTGGCAAAACTGCAAAGAACAGTGGCTACTGATGATTCCGCTAGGCATTTCCTTCATCGTGTTCACAACTTCTATTTTCGCTGAAACTAACCGCATGCCCTTCGATCTTCCCGAGTGCGAGACCGAACTTGTCGGTGGTTATCACACAGAGTATTCATCGATGAAATTCGCCCTTTTCTTCTTGGGAGAATATGCGGCAATGATTGTCGGCTCAGCGGTAATCGTCACCCTATTCTTCGGCGGTTGGTCTCTTGGCTTCGGTCTAGACACCGCGATTTCAAACATGGCATTTGGAGGACTCCTCCACCTCCTCATATTCCTCACCAAGGTTATTGCCTTCGTCATATTCTTCATTTGGGTTCGCTGGACTGTCCCCCGTTTCCGCTACGATCAGCTTATGAAGCTTGGCTGGGTAGTCTTTTTCGAACTCGCCTTGGTTAACATCTTCATCACCGCCGGCATCATTATGCTGCTGAATTAGTCCTCACGCTCATCCCTTAAGACCACAGAACATGGCCACTATCAAAATCAAACGTCCTCAGCTAACTCTAGCCGAGAAGCTTTACTTACCGGCAGTCATCAAAGGTCTCAGTATCACTTTTGGTCACGCACTAAGAGCCGTTCTGGGTAAAACACCTGGCGCTCAGAGAAACTTCAATTCCTCAGGATTAGGAATTACGATGCAGTATCCCGAAACTAAATGGGATGACCAGCTTCCAGACTATTATCGTGGAGTTCCAGCCCTTGTTACTGACGAGAAAGGCCGCGAGCGTTGTGTCTCGTGCCAGCTTTGCGAGTTCATCTGCCCGCCCAAGGCAATTGCCATCATCCCCACTGAGATAGAATCTGATGATCCATGGGCTAAAGTGGAGAAACGCCCCGAAGAGTTTGATATCGATATGACCCGCTGCATCTACTGTGGAATGTGCGAGGAAGTTTGCCCAGAGCAAGCTATCTACCTCCGCAAAGACTACGCTATGACAGGCCTATCCCGTTCTGAAATGGTGAACGATAAAGAGCGCCTCTACGAAATTGGAGGTGTTCGCACAGGTCTGGTCAACAAATGGAACGAGATCAAATAATTTTCAGCTCATAAAAAAATGCCATTACCTATTTTCTATATTTTTGCGGCCATGATGCTCACTGGCGGGCTTATGGTTGTCTTCATGCGCAACCCTGTATCGTCAGCGTTATCAATGGTCTTAAGCTTCCTCGGGCTCGCAGGCATCTTTATCGGACTGAACGCCTACTTTGTCGGTATCCTACAAATCCTTGTCTACGCTGGAGCTCTCATGGTCCTGTTTATCTTCATTATCATGCTGCTGGATGTTAAAGATGAAGAGGCTCATCCACGCAAAGGCATCGCCCTCACGGCTGGCATTTTAATTCCTGTTGTATTGCTTATCCAACTTGCTGGCATTCTTGTTAGCGATGAGAAATCACCATCAGCACCCGCATTAAGTCTTACTGTTGCCGCTGAGGATTACGACCAAAACAGTGTCATTTACAAGAAACTATCCGGCGGAAGCCTACCTGATATCCACCTCATTGGTCGTAAGCTTTTCACCGAATACAATTTCCCACTACAAGTCATCGCCGTTCTTTTACTTGTCGCCACAGTCGGTTGTGTTGCGTTGTCAAAAAAATCTATCGCTCAGAGCGACAGTGACAAAGGCACCAACGCCCCAGATCAAGGCTGAACTATAAACTTCGCACTGCAGCTATCATGCCCACTCCTTCCCTTAACGAATACCTCATCATCTCAGGCCTACTATTTTCTATTGGTCTAGGCGGTGTCATTATCAGGCGTAACATCATCGTGATATTCATGTGCCTAGAGATGATGCTTGCCGCAGCATCACTAACCTTGGTTGCCTTCTCTCGCTTCAATGTAACGAGCAAAGGCCTCCCAGACTACGACGGCCAGATGCTGGTATTCTTTATCATCACGGTTGCTGCTGCCGAGGTTGCTGTTGGCTTAGCCATCATCGTCTCTCTCTACCGTGCCAGACAAACTATTCACACTGACGAGCTAACTTCACTGAAGGGTTAGAATAGCAACATCAGCCATCACAAGCTTCAAAAGCGCATCAAGATTTCAACAAATGAATCCCTGGTTACTTCTCATCCTCCCAATCACTAGTGCTGTTATTATTCAGCTGGGACTAAAGCGCAGCGCTACAGCATCTGCGCTATTATCGACTTTATCCGTCATCGCGACACTGCTCATTTCTCTATCGATTCTCAGTAGCGACACCTCCGTCACCGCACTCGACTGGATCAACGTTGCTGGACTCAATCTCGAAATCGGACTGCAGCTTGACCAACTCTCTAAAGGTATGATGATCGTAGTCACTGGGATAGGTGTGCTCGTTCACGTATTTTCACTCGGTTACATGAAAGACGATGAGGCCAAGGCACGCTACTTCGGTTGCCTCTCCTTGTTTATGTTCTCCATGACGGGCATCGTATTGGCCTCAAACTTCATTATGATGTTTATCTTTTGGGAGCTTGTTGGCCTATCATCCTATTTACTCATCGGTCACTGGTATCACAAAGACTCCGCTGCAGATGCAGCCAAAAAAGCCTTTCTCACCAACCGCATTGGTGACTTTGGATTCATGATCGGAATCCTCATGCTCTGGGGAATTATGGGCACGGTGGTATTTGCTGACATGAACGGCAGCCAGTTTTCGCCCCTCTGCACATGCCTGACTGGCATGGTCGTATTGCTGATTTTCTGCGGTGCGATAGGAAAATCCGCTCAACTACCCCTTCACGTTTGGCTTCCCGACGCTATGGAGGGACCAACTCCAGTTTCCGCTCTCATTCACGCCGCAACCATGGTCGCGGCAGGTGTTTACATGATGGCGCGGTTCTATGTTTCGATAGGCACCGAAGTTCTCCCCGCATGGTCATCAGAAACGATCGCTTGGATCGGAGGCATCACTTCACTGGTCGCAGCCTTGATGGCCACGCAGCAAAATGACATCAAGAAAATCCTCGCATACTCAACCCTCTCCCAACTCGGCTATATGGTTATGGCTGTGGGCCTGGTTGCTCCAGAGGCTGGTATGTTCCACTTATTTACGCATGCATGGTTTAAAGCCCTTTTATTCCTTGGTTCAGGCGCTGTCATCTATGCTTGCCATCACGAACAAGATATATGGAAAATGGGTGGCCTTCTCAAAAAAATGCCGATCACAGCCATCACCTTTCTCATTGGCACCATGGCACTCACCGCTGTTCCTTTCACCGCTGGCTTTTACTCTAAGGAAGGCATACTCCACGCAGCCCACCATCAACCCTTATTCTGGGTTGCTGCATTTGTGGCTCTGCTCACTACCTTCTACATGTTTCGTTTGTTCATCGTCGCATTTCTTGGAAAACCTAGAGAACATGGTTCGCAAGAAGCTACTGAAGTATCGCTCATCATGTCTGTTCCGCTCATCATTCTTGCGATCATGTCATTTGCGGCGCCACACATTGTGGAGATCTTTCCTGTTCCGTCATCATGGACTCTTGAATTTGACGTAATGCCACATTTTGATGACCCCGTATTCTGGACTTCAATCGCAGCGTTTGTCATCGGTGCCGTTTGAGCATTCGTGATGTATGCGGGAAAAGAGAAGGACCCACTAAGCATCCCCCTATTCCGTAACAAATTCTACTTTGACGAGATCTACGCTTGGGTCGTCAAAATTTTCCAAGATGCCTTAGCCGCTATCGTTCATTTCTTTGACGCCTTTATTATCAACACCATCATCGTGGGTGGATTATCGCGCTCCGCCGCTGGAATTGGCAATTTTTTCCGTCGATATGCTCAATCAGGAAGCCTCAGTGGCTATGCATTTCTGATGGCCGTCGGAGCCCTACTTGTCATCTACTTCGCCGTCTTTGCATCATAACATTTAGGTCTATTTTTTTCATACCATGCTACTCGCTCTCATTCTCATACCATTCTTGGCTGCCGTAGGCATCCTCGGTGGGCTACCAGCTCGACTCTCGGCGGTCATCGCCTCGCTTGCTAATATCTTGGTTGCCACCTACGCACTTTCATGTCCTGCCTGCAGCGACGGCTTCAGCTTACAAGTCCTAGCAGACCCCAACATCAACCTCTCACTGGGCATTACCGGCATCAGTGCCGTCATGCTAATACTCAGTGTTATCGTAACTCTTGCCGCGGTTTACAGCGGCAAATGTCCTGAAGGTCGTGAGAAGCTATGGTATTCTAGCTCACTATTCATTGCCGCAGGAGCTATCGGAGCATTCCTCTCAACAGACATCTTCTTCTTTTATGCCTTCCATGAACTGGCCTTGATTCCCACCTTCCTTATGATTGGCATCATGGGACGTGGCGATCGTAAGGAAGCTGCGTGGAAAATAACGATCTATCTTGCCTTTGGCTCGATCATCTTGCTCGCAGGCCTGCTAGTAGCTACAGCACATACAGGCAGCTTTGCTTTCAGCGACCTCAAAGAAATACCAGCTGCGGCTCAAAACACGGTCGCATTGCTACTTATTATTGGCTTTGGCACGCTCGTCTCCTTGTTTCCACTTCACAGCTGGGCTGCTCCAGCATACGCAAGTGCGCCAACACCAGTAGCAATGCTCCATGCTGGAGTGATGAAGAAGTTTGGCCTTTATGGACTGCTTGTAATCGGCATGAAAGTTGCCCCACAAGGCATGCTCCACTGGCTGCCATGGATCTGCGTTCTCTTGCTGGGTAACATCATTTGGGTTGGACTTGTCACGATCAATCAGAAGCGCCTCGACCTCATGTTGGGCAACTCATCTGTCATGCATATGGGTTACATCTTCCTGGCTATCGCTGCACTCTCAGCTAATCCTGACAACAGCATCGCAGAGCCGGCCGCTGTGCTACTCATGTTCGCTCACGGCATTTCAATCGCCCTTCTATTCTCACTGACTTCAATCGTAGAAGAAAGAACAGGCACACTCGAGATAAGCCAGCTTGGTGGTCTTGCCAAAACAGCTCCTGCTCTAGCATTTCTATTTGGATTAGCTGGCATGGCGTCAATCGGACTTCCAGGACTAGCCAACTTTGCGGGTGAGGTCATGGTATTTTTCGCCGGCTTTGCAGATTGGACGCCTGGAGAGAAAATGGGATGGGTTCAAATTACTACAATTATTGCTCTATGGGGCGTGGTCATAAGTGCTGTTTACATGCTACGCGCCTACCGAAACACATTCCAAGGTCCGCTAGTCAAAGCCACAAAAAATGCTAGTGATATTCACTACTGTGAAAAAATACCTTCTTACATCTTAGCCATTACACTGCTCGTTGTTGGCATCTATCCAAAAATCATTCTCCAGTTCCTCTCCCACTGATTATAATTAGAGGAATTTTCAGCTCATTTCATCATCATGCAAGCGCACCTTATTGAATTCATCACCGTCGGCTTTGGCCTAGTCCTGCTGATGTTTGAGGCCTTTTCCAAAGGCAACAAATCACAGATCGGCCTCATTGCCGCTGCAGGACTAACCGTCATTCTCACGATGCTCTTTTGTCCAGCACCCTCTTGCTGCCCTGTACCTGAATGGATGGAACGTTTCTACAGCGATAACGAAACTGCACGTTTCTACAAAATCATTGCAGTAATCAGCACCATTCTTGTGCTTCTAATGTCCGTCGACTTCAGCAAGGTGCTCACTAAATTTACTACCGGGGATGTTGACGACTCAGCTACTGGCGAATTCTACTGCCTACCCATTTTTGCTTGTGCCGGCCTGATGTGGATGGCCTCCGCAACAGACCTCGTTTCTATCTTCGTAGCTCTCGAGCTAGTTACCATCACTTTCTACGTGATGGTTGCCTTCATGCGCCGGAATGTCGGATCGCTTGAAGCTGGCGTTAAGTATCTCATTCTCGGCGCCCTATCTACCGGCTTCCTCGTCTACGGTATTGCTTGGGTATATGGCACAATGGGAACCACAGACATCACTCTCTACAAAGCCATTCTTGAGAATGGCGATTACAACCAAAACTACCTGTTGTTTGGCATAGCCCTTATGCTAATTGCACTTGGATTCAAGGTTGGAGCAGTTCCGATGCAACTCTGGATTCCAGATGTTTACCAAGGTGCCCCAACACCCATCACAGCATTTCTCTCAGTTGCCTCCAAGGCGGCAGGCTTTCTTGTCTTGATGACGATCTTATCACCTTTCTTGGCAGCAGAGGCTACTGGTGGCGCTCTTCGCAACGTTCTGCTAATCATGGCTGGTGCCACACTTCTCTATGGCAACCTCGCCGCTATAGCTCAGAGCAACTTCAAACGATTATTAGCATACTCCTCTATTGCTCATGCAGGCTTCTTACTCATGGGTGTCGCAGCCCAAGATTATGCATCTGTATCCTTTTATTTGGGTACTTACCTGCTGATGACTTTTGCTGCCTTCTTCGTGCTAGCCCTAATCCGCTCGGAAGAGAACAGCGATGAACTAGAAGCCTTTGACGGGCTCAGCAAGCGCAACCCAATGCTTGCCTTTACACTTACAATCGCCATGGCTGCGCTAGCTGGAATACCGCTGACCGCAGGATTCTGGGGTAAATTCTTTATTTTCAAATCAGCAATAGCAAGTGATACCTCATGGTGGTTACTCAGCATTGCATTTATCAGTGTTGCGGCTGGCTTCTATTACTACCTCAAAGTCGTGAAATCGATGTATTGGAACACAGCACAAAGCGATTTGCCAATCACTGTTCCGAGCATCACAAAGTTTGTGCTCATTATACTGACAGCTGCCATTCTTATTCTCGGTATTTATCCTCAGCCGATATTTAATCTGTTGGGGCACTAGTAAAGGATATCTCTCGGAGCAATAAATTTTCATCTCCCCATGATGAAAGTAATCCTATAAAAAACGAGACCTGACACTCGACCTCATGCCCCGCTCGCTGTATAGCTAGAAGCATGATAAATGTTGTAGTTCTCTCACTGCTTACTGGGCTCGTTGTCGGCATCTTATTCACCGCCCTCAAACTACCCTTGCCTGCCCCCAATGCCTTTGCCGGCGTCATGGGTATTGTCGGCATCTATTTAGGTTCACTTGCATGGCCAATGATCAGTAAACTTTTCTCCTAGTTCATGCTCCCCCAAGAGATCATACGTCGCAAGCGCGATGGGCTCACTCTACGCAATGAGGAAATTAAGTTTTTCGCTAACGGCATCGCCAGTGGCTCAGTGAGCGAAGGGCAGATCGCCGCATTTGCGATGGCTGTTTTCTTTCAAGGAATGGATTCTGACGAAGCAGCCAGCTTAACTCTGGCTATGCGAGACACGGGTGACGTAATCGATTGGCAAGATCTCAATCTAGCTGGTCCAGTTATCGACAAACACTCCACTGGTGGTGTCGGTGATGGCGTGTCACTCATCCTAGGACCTCTCATTGCGGCATGTGGCGGTTACGTGCCAATGATTTCTGGCCGGGGCCTGGGGCATACTGGCGGCACACTCGACAAGCTGGATTCGATCCCCGGATATCAATCCACCCCAGACAACAAATTATTCTGCAAAACGGTAAGTCAATGCGGTGTAGCTATCATAGGACAAACAGGCAACCTTGCCCCAGCGGACAAACGCTTTTACGCCACACGTGACATCACCGCCACCGTTGAATCCATTCCTCTTATCACTGCTTCCATTCTCTCAAAAAAATTTGCAGCGGGATTGGAGTGTCTTGTTATGGATGTCAAAACAGGCTCAGGGGCATTTATGCCCGATTACGATAAAGCGCGAGAGCTTGCACTGAGCATTACCCAAGTGGCTAATGCTGCTGGGGTCAAAACAAGCTCATTACTGACCGATATGAACCAGTGCCTTGGGTACAATGCGGGCAACGCATTAGAAGTATCTGAAGCCATTGCCTTCCTGACCAGTAAAGCACAAGCACCACGGCTAAAAAAAGTCATCTTTGCTTTATCCTCCGAGCTGCTCGTTCTCTCAGAGCTTGCTGACAGCAATGACCATGCCGTTAGCATGCTCAACACGGCTTTAGACAGCGGTAGAGCCGCTGACATCTTTGGCGAGATGATAAGCTTACTGGGCGGCCCCACCGATCTCATTGAAAACCATGACCGGCATTTAGCAAAAGCTTCTATCGTCCGCCCAGTATTCTCCGATAATACAGGTTATGTGGATAAGATCGACACACGCACGCTCGGGCTTTCAGTTATTAGCCTTGGTGGCGGAAGAACTCACGTAGAGGACATAATCGATAACTCAGTTGGCCTAGAAAAAGTAATCTCCTTGGGCGATTCATCTGATGAACCTCTGGCTATCATTCACGCTAATTGTGAAACTTCGTGGCAAGAGGCTGCACAACAGATCAAAAATGCGGTATCTTTTGAAGCTAAACCGGGAAATGATTTCCCAGTCATTTACGAAGTACTTCGCTAGGCACCGTTCACCTCTAATCCAGCATGCACGACATCAACCGTATCATCATCTTGGTGCTGGATTCCCTAGGTATAGGTTCTTCTGCGGACGCAGAGCAATTTGGTGATGCTGGAGCAGATACCCTTGGGCATATTGCAAAAGCCTTTGATATGCGTAAGGGACTCAATTTGCCCAATTTATACGAACTCGGTCTGGCCCACGCATATCATACAAGTACAGCACAATTCCCTGCCGGTATTACGCCTCCAGCAGAGCTTATTGGCTCTTACGCTTGCGCCAAAGAAATCTCATCTGGCAAAGACACCCCCAGTGGCCACTGGGAAATGACAGGGGTACCAGTGCTCTGGGACTGGGGCTATTTCCCGGATAAAGAGGATTCATTCCCCGATGACTTACTAAAAAACATTATCAACAGGTCAGGAATACCCGGCTACTTAGGTAATTGCCATGCCTCAGGCACAGAAATTATAGCGAGATTAGGCGAGGAACACATTAAAACTGGTAAACCCATCTTCTATACATCTGCAGATAGCGTATTTCAAATTGCCTGCCACGAACAACACTTTGGCCTCGAGAACCTCTACCGTCTTTGTGAATACTGCCGCGAATTACTCACGCCTCTAAATATTGGCCGAGTCATTGCACGTCCATTCACAGGCACCTGTAAGGATACATTTAAGCGAACCGGAAACCGCCATGACTACGCCATAAGTCCACCCAGCCCAACGGTACTCGAAAAACTGATTTCCGATGGTGGCAAGGTTACCGGAATAGGTAAAATAGGCGATATCTTTGCCCATACTGGCATGACCAAGGAAATAAGAGCATCGGGACACCCTGCCCTCTGGTGCGAGACGCTTGCAGTAATGGATCAGCCAGCCCGAAGCGAAGACCCTCGAAGCATCATCATAACGAACTTTGTCGATTTTGATGCCCTCTACGGACATCGACGTGACATCATTGGCTATGGCGAAGCTCTCGAGGAATTTGACCGCCATCTTCCTATGCTTTACACAAAAATGAATCCAGATGATTTGCTGATTCTGACTGCCGATCACGGTAACGACCCTAGTTGGCATGGAACAGATCATACCCGCGAACATGTGCCCATACTGCTCTACCAGCAAAATGCACCCTCAATAAACCACGGTTTTCGAGAGAGCTTCGCTGACATTGCTCAAACTATCGCTAAGACGTTCAATTTATCTCCATTTGAACACGGTAAACCACTGGATCTTTAAACATTTAAAAGATATAAACGTAGCATGACACCACATATCGATGCCAAGCTAGGCGATTTCTCCGAAACTTGCCTACTTCCCGGAGACCCTCTCCGTGCAAAGCACATCGCTGAAAATTTCTTAACCGATATCAAAGAGGTCAACAGCGTTCGTAACATGCTCGCCTATACTGGCCTTTATGAAGGTACTCATGTATCTGTGATGGGAAGCGGTATGGGCATACCGTCCATCTCTATCTATGCAAAAGAGCTTATTACGGAATATGGAGTAAAAAACCTTATTCGTGTCGGCAGCTGTGGCGCTGTCAAAGAGTCTATCAAGATACGTGATGTCATCATCGGCATTGGCGCCAGCACTGACTCAGGCGTGAACCGGCAACGTTTCCAAGGCCACGATTACGCTGCTGTTGCAGATTATAGTTTAATCAAAGCTCTCAACGCGGCAGCCGATGAACTGAAAGTTGATGTGATGAATGGCAATTTATTTTCCTCTGATCTATTTTATACTCCCAATTCCACAATGTTTGACACCATGGAGAAGATGAACATTCTCGGCGTTGAAATGGAGGCTGCGGGCCTCTACGGTGTTGCTGCTCAGTATGGAGCAAAAGCTGCAACCATATGCACTGTATCAGATCATATTCGATCTGGAGAGTCTTCAAGCCCTGAAGATCGACAATCCAGCTTCGAGGAAATGATGCGTATCGCTCTTGATGCCACCAAACTGATCATAGCAGAGAACTCAATTGCATCATGAGCCCAACGGAATTAGCAAAACAAGCAGCATCAGCACGGGAGTTAGCTTACGCGCCTTACTCAAAATTCAAGGTTGGTGCTACTGTATTAGGTGGTGACGGAAACACCTACGACGGTTGTAATATCGAAAATGCCTCTTATGGGATGAGCATGTGCGCTGAGCGTGTGGCTTTGTATAAGGCTATCTCTGATGGCCAAAAATCTATCCACTCGATAGCACTCTCACTACCCGGCTCTGGCAGTCCCTGTGGAGCATGCCGACAAGCGCTCCATGAGTTCAATCCCTCAATGCGAGTCTATTTAGCAGATGAAAGAGGACTCATTCATCACGAGACGACACTTAATATGCTCTTGCCTCATGCATTTGGCCCCGAAAACCTTGTTTAAGGCGACTATTCCCTTTCACCTTGAGCCAAATTCGCTTATCTCCCATGTAGCCCATATCCAGCTTTTATGCGTGTTTTTTTCATACTCTTCAGCAAGGAATTCAAAAACTTTTTTCTGACACCATTCGGTTGGGTGATCTTGGGGCTTGTGTCACTTATGCAAGGTCTCTCCATGACAACCGCGATGGAGAAAATGAAAGACGCCCCTCTGAGTGAAAACTTTCTTTTTATTGCCTTTAGCTCACCAAACTTCTGGTTTTACTTTTTGTTCATTTTCCCGCTTCTCACCATGCGCCTTTTTGCTGAAGAGCAAAAAACTGGCACTCTCGAAACCTTAATGACGGCTCCAGTTACAAGCAGCCAAGTTGTAACATCTAAATACATGGCCGCTTTTGTATTTTATGCCCTGCTGTGGTCCCCCATCCTCTTACACCTCAAAATATTCACGGCCGTAACTGGCAATCCACCCCCGCTAGAGATGGGTCATCTAATCTCAAGCTATGTAATCCTTCTCCTCATAGGCAGCTTTCTCCTAGCCATCGGTTGTTTTGCATCGACTTTGAGTTCTAGTCAAATTGTCTCAGGGATCATCACCATTGCGATTATCGTCATTCTATTTTTCTTAGGTTTCGTTCCCTATTACACAGGTGAAGGATTTCAGGCCGTCTCTGTATTTCATTACGTAGCCATGCAAGAGCATCTGAGCCTATTCACGCGTGGAGTCATTGATAGCCGACCTATTGTATATTACCTCAGCATGGCTGCCTTTTTCCTATTTCTTACAAACTTGACCTTAGATTTTCGGCGTTGGAAATCCTAATATCTACCTAGCTACCTTATGTCTGAAGCATCAGCAAACAGCTCACCAGCACGTCCCGTAAAGCGTGCAGGACAAACGGTCAATGTCATCGTCCAAGTAGTTCTCTTTGTGATTGCTCTGGCAGCAGCCAACTACCTCAGTTGCTCAAAACATCAGCGTTACGACCTGACCGAAAAAAGAAATTTTACTCTGTCAGACTTCAGTCAAAAATTCCTAAAAAGTTCTGCATTTCAAAGCCGCACCTCCCCCGTGCAAACCTTCGTAGTCATGCGGCGCACATCACCGCACTATTCAAGGGTTTACCATTTACTAGATGAATACCAGCGATTGGCAGGAAATGCTATCAAACTAGAATTCATTGATCCACTGCGACAAACAGATCGCACCTTGGAATTAGAGGCTATCTACGGGATACAATATACTGAGGACATGATCATCATGGACGGCATCATCGAAAATACTGATACCGAGGATGACAACCAATTAAACGATTCCTCAAATCCAATCGAGACACAACAAGCAGTGGATAGCACTGAAGCTAATACCACTGAAAAAAAACCCTCTAATTATATACGCTCCATTCGTGTCTCTGATCTGTATTTGCAGGATGACAGCCAAACCATCGTAGCATGGCAGGACGAGGATATGATCACATCTAACCTCATTAGCTCTATCGAAGGGTCACCTCGCAAAATTTACCTTGCCGCTGATAAGATGAACTTACAAGCCAGTGATGGTGAGCCAGCATGGATCATACTTGCACGCATCCTACTTCAACAAAACATCGAGCTAAGGCCTATTCGATTAGCAGACATAGACAACATCCCTAATGACGCCGAGGCTCTTGCTCTGATTGGCCCAGCATATGACCTTAATGAGCGTGAACTAAGCATTCTCAAGGAATACTGGGACCGGCAACAATCTGCCTTGCTCATAACACTCGACCCTACCGCTCAACTAGACAACCTAAGGGTTTTTCTGCGCAGCTACGGCATCACAGCACGCAACGACAGAATTATTACAGTAAAGAGTGGCCAGACCTTGTCCAATGCTCAGTGCATTTTCTCGCGCGGAGCTGAAATCAACCGTTCTCTTGAAGGTAAATCAACCGTATTCGAAGGTGTCAGTTGTAGTCTTGAAGTCCGTGAAAACGATGACCGACTTCTCAACAAACGCATTCAACCCATTGGTCTTGCCCAAGCTGTATCCGGCTGGTGGGGTGAGACTCGGTTCAATCAGCAAAAGCCCCTCTTTAATCCAGAGGAGGATTATGCTGAACCTCTCTTTTTATCTGCTGCGGTTCTTCGTGGACAAGCCACTTCGGACGATACCGCTGGATTAGTTTCAAAAATGGTTGTCATTAGCAATACAGACTTTCTAGCCAGCCGAAAGACACGTCCTGAACAAGCAGACTTTATCCAGTCCAGCGTGAATTGGCTCATCGGTCGCGAAGAACTCATAGGAATCGGACCTAGAAAGCTGTATCGACATAAAATGACCATTCTCGCTACCCATAATGCATTTATCACAAAATTGGTTCTGATATTTATCCCAGCCGTCGCTATATTGATAGCGCTCATTGTTTGGAACACCCGCCGGGCATAGCACATACCTCATTATTGATTAGCTTCTGACTACCACATCACTGTTGTGCGTATCTCATTTACCATACTATTAGCAGCCATCACAATATCACTGTGTGCATTGGCCGTTTTATTTACTGGAGAAGAGTATCGTCATTTACTTTTTGGCAAACCTCATGCCCAAGCCGGTGAAAAACTATTCGACATCAAGGACCTCGACGCTGTTCGACAAATCACCCTAACCAATAGCGATGGCGATGCCGCTCATTTTCAGATAGATGACAATCGCTGGGTCGCAACTAAACCATGGCAAGACAGAGCTGACCCTCTCTACATGAAAGCGTTGATGCACTTCACCGCCTTACTTAAAGTTGAAGAAGTCATTCCCAGTGATGAAATAGCTCTCAGTGAATGCGGTTTAGAGGAAGGTCATATTCGGGTATTTATGCAGGCTGGTGATGGCTCTAAAGTCTGCGAATACATGATAGGTAGGCAGACTGCTTGGCATATACCCGGAGATGATGAACAAAAGAAAGTCTCACCTTCAATCTTCATACAGCTTATAGAAAGTGAGCAAACAAACAATGTCTACGTATGCAGCCAAGATTCGGCGGACGCCATACATCATCTATTTAAAAATCAATTTGAGCGATTTAGAGATCACCACCCATTTTATTTCAGCCCCAATTACCTCGACAAATTGCGTATTCAGAGCGCTCAAGGTGAGGTAATCCTCTCACGTGAGACCTTAAAATCAGCATGGGCAATCAGCAAACCTTTGGAGCTCAGACCAGACCCTGCCAGCCTAAAAAACCTCTTCACTGATCTAGCGCAACTGACAGCTCTCAAAGTTGAAGATCGTGAAAACGTGACGCTTCCAGCAGGAGAAGACACCACAGCCCAAGCACGTGAGCTCTCGATACACTTCGCCGACAAGGAAGAAGAGATCACACTTAGAATCTACCCCCCAGCAGAAGAGAATGACAATACAGCGCTCGCTACCATCAGTGATCGCCCAAACGCTGTCTTCGAATTGCCTCTCACATCAGAAGCCGCCCTCTTTAATGAAACTTCTCTCGGTCAGCTACAATTGGGTGTCAATGACCTGCGAGCCAAAACAATGACGCACCTTAATGGCCCCCAGCTCAAAACCATTATTATTCGGCCAGAAGCAAAATCACCCATCATGCTTCAACGCACCCCAAAAACCACATGGCGAGTTCTGCGAAGAACGGGCTGGAAGGAGGCAAACCAAGAAGCAATCATAGACTTGATGACTGCTGTGACTCGTGACAAAGTGCAAAAATTTGTGACCGACGCAGCTACCGAGCTGGCACCATATGGCCTTGACCAACCCTTTCTACAGATAGCCTTTATCAGCTTTGAAAATCAAAGTATGAGACTGGCATTTGGACGCGATACTGATGCACAAAACTTATACGCACATATAGTTGGCAAACCCAATATTTGGCAAATCAGTCCAGAAACATTCGCAAAAATAGCTCAAAACTCATGGCAATGGAAGACTTCACATGTTTGGCACGTGCCACAGATTGATGTCACAAACATCACCATCGAGAAACAAGGTCAGCCAAGCTCAGAACTAAATTACAACCATTTCACTGGTTTATGGACCGCTACACAAAATGGTAAGACAGCATCGGCCAGCCTAAATCCAAACAGAGCTGATAAATTCCTCGGCTACCTTAATTCTCTGACAACCCAACGCTGGCTGGGTCCACTTCACAATCAAGCGATGCAGTCACTTGCAAACCCAGATATTACGATTAAACTCACCATGCGACGCTTTGACAATGAAGGTAACGATTTATCACCTATGACGAAAACCTTGAGAGTATCTCAAACTCCTAGCGGTTATATTAATTTTGGAAAAGTGGATAGCTCCATCATAAGTCCAGAAACAGAGGATGAATTGAGCTACTTTCTACTAACTCCAGAAAGCATTCAGAAGCTCAGCGTTAATTTATTCGAATAACTTTCTTCACCTACCATGTCAGGCATTGACCCATATTCTATCCGCAAAGATTTTCCTATTCTCGATCAAACGATCAATGGTAAACCGTTGATCTATCTGGATAACGCCGCTACTTCCCAGACTCCAAAACAGGTAGTGGAAGCCAGCAAGAATTATTATTCTCACATCAACTCGAACATTCATCGGGCCGCTCACAAACTAGCCAGGGCTGCCACGAAAGCCCACGAAGATGCTCGGGAGACCATAGCTAAGCATCTCAACTGCGAGCACAATCACGAACTGATATTCACCTCTGGCACAACAGACTCGATCAACCTAGTGTCTAATACCCTTGCTCTTTCCGGGAAAATATCGACTGGCGACAAAATTATCATCTCTACTTTAGAGCACCATGCCAACATTGTTCCATGGCAAATGCTCTGCCAACGCACAGGCGCTTCACTTCAAATAATACCCATCCATGAAAACGGCACCTTGGATATGGATGCGTATCGAGAGATGTTGGACGACAGTGTCAAATTGGTAGCTGTCAGTCACGTGTCAAACGCTCTGGGAACAATAAACCCCGTATCAACGATTATTTCGATGGCAAAAGAGCATGGTGCTTTAGTTCTAATCGATGGCGCGCAAGCAGCTCCTCATTTTAAAATCGATGTGCAAGACTTAGGTTGCGACTTTTATGTTTTCTCTGCCCACAAAATTTATGGACCTACAGGAATTGGAATCCTCTATGGCAAAGAAGATATCCTCAACGAACTTCCACCATGGCGCGGTGGTGGTGAAATGATCAAAGAAGTAAGCTTTGAACATACCACTTACAACGACCTTCCATTTAAATACGAGGCGGGAACACCAGACATTGAAGGCGCTATCGCTATGGCTGCAGCGGTTGATTACATGAATGAGCTAAACCTAGACAATATCGCAGCACATGAAGCCCACTTAGAAAAGAAAGCCACATCAGCATTACTAGAAATTAAAGGCATACAATTATACGGAACTGCTCCACACAAAGCAGGTGTCGTCTCTTTTCGCATTGAAGGCATACACCACTATGACCTTGGAACACTCCTAGACCAAATGGGTGTAGCGGTCCGCACCGGTCACCACTGTTGTCAGCCTCTGATGGCCCGCTATGGCATAACAGGCACAGTCCGTGCATCATTCGCAGCATACAACACCGACCAAGAAGTTGATGCCTTCATCGAAGCGGTTCATAAATCAGCCAGTATGCTAGGCTAAGATACACTATCGTCTAGCTTTGGCTAAACGATTCACGAAAACCTCCATTTCACCCTGCTTACGCTCAAGCTGTTCAACGAGCTTTAGCTGGGTCCTCGCCCGATCCAAGTTTTGCCCATTTCGTTTAACTTTAAAATAGACGTCCCCTTCCAAATGGTCGGTCAGGAAGCGTATCCCTGTCTCAAGTGAGATAAGCACACCGGCAAACGCTAAATTGTCCAGCTCTTCATCACATAGGCAATTACAGGCATCAATGTAGCCTTCAGCCAGAGCCTCGAACATAGGCATACGCACTGACACCTTGCTGAGATCGCGCTCATCTTCCGCTGCTGGACTTACCGCAGTTCTTACCAGATCACCAAAATCGTAGAGAGATAATCCTGGCATCACAGTATCAAGGTCTATAACGCATACAGCTTCATCCGTATCCACATCCATCATTACATTGTTTATTTTGGTATCATTGTGAGTGACCCGATTCGGCAAAAGACTCTCACCAGATAGATCAACCAACCTAGACACTAACGGCTGTCGCTTTTTAATGAAATCCAGCTCAGCTTTCACACCAGCCACACGGCCACAAAAGTCAGACTCGACGACGCTCATCAAGCGCTCATAGCGTTTAGGCGTATTGTGAAAATCAGGAATTGTCTCTTCTATGCCCTCAAGCGGAATATCGCTCACAAGATCCTGAAAGGCACCAAAAGCATGAGCAGCTTGGTATGCTTGCCGCGTGTTCTCAACAATTTCATAAGTTCGGCATCCTTCGATAAAATTATAGCAGCGCCATATACCACCACCTGCACCAGCCACATAGGACCCACCTTTTCTTGCAGGGTAAAGGTTCAAGGTCTGGCCACCAATATCACGCTTCACCCGCATCACCTTTGAGTTAATGTGCCGAGTGACCATTTCCACGTTACGCATCACCGCCAACGGCTCCTTAAATACCTTTTCATTGATTCGTTGAAGAATGTAGCGGTGCCTCAGACCTCCTTCAGTTTCAAATGCCGCCATGTAAGTGGCATTGATGTGGCCGCTGTTAATTTCAGCCCCTTCAATAAACTTCCCAGCAATGGCAAACTCATTGGCTATCTTTTCAATGTGACAATCGAAATCCATTATCGGTTTACCATTAACAGAACTATTCATTAAGTAGGCCAATGATACCAGGAAGAGCCAACTCGATCACAGCGGCTACTTCTTCATACGCTTGCGACCCCATACCTATAGGGTCTGGCACATCAGCGCCTGCTAGCCCTTCATCCTTAGCAATGAAATCGCACAACAAAAATACAGAGCTAGCGCACTCAGGTAAGAACCGCTTCACCATGGACGCGTGTGAGTTCGTCATAGCAACGATCAAATCAGACTTCGACAGCAAGCTTTCATCTACTTGACGACTAAGAAAGCCCGAGAGCGATGCGTTTTTAGATTCTACGATATTGATTGTCTCATCACTAGCTGCCTGACCCGGCATAGCGCCTACACCAGCAGAGCCTACCTTGATTTTAGAATTTTCACCCAGAGCGTTTTTTAGGAGCGCTTCAGCCATGGGACTGCGACAGGTGTTACCAGTGCAGACAAACAAAACATTTCTCTTCGACATATCTTGAGACCCCATCATTCAAATCATTTCATTTCAAACGTAGACCAGTCAACACATACACAACAAGCATACCATTCACCTCGTCTTCAAATGCAAAGATGTCCGAGTATTACCGGCCTCCGAACGCATGTGGTAATTCAAACCATCTATCATACCCAGCGCACTAATGGCTACCTGGAGCATTTCTTTATTGGCATTGAAATCTTCTATTTCAGAGGCTGTCATCAGCTCTTCAGCATTATCCTCAATCAATGCAAGCCACTGTTCGGCATAACTGTGCATCACCTTCATATCAACATTCAACCAGACTCCCTGACGTGATTCCTCGCCTCCTTCGCCAGCAAGTGTGGCCAAACCTTCCGCAAAGCGTTTCGAGCTCGATGCAAAAAACAAGTCATCACTTACCGACACAGACGGAACGAAATCATCATTCTGAAAAGGAATCGGCACAAACCAGGTTTTCAAACTGTCTTTCTCACTGCTCATTGGAATTTGCATAGGAATATCGGCACCCGTCATCTCACTAACTTTGCCCAGTAATCTTTCTATTGCGGCGTTTAGACGAGTCCATGATGTTTGCAATTTTTTCCGATCATCAACTGTACTGACATAGGCCACACGAGGTATTTTCCCCTCTTTCAGGATAGGCTCAGGCAGCATAGGCGCTGTTGGTAGTGTTCCACTGAGATCAACGACAAGAGCTGATTCGGAACCTAGCCCCTCTGCCATATTTGCCCGCAATGCTTTCCAGATTTCCAACAAATCACCTCTAAATATTTGTTCAAACATTTGGAGGCTAGCATTATACTGAATAAAGTCAGCATTGCCCTCATCTGCCGCAGCTTGCGATGCCAATATTGGCATCATATGCTTAGAACCAGCATAACTCACTTCGACTAAGGTATCAATCAATTGCATCAACCCCTCATTGTATTCCGGATTGGAAACCCAATTAGCAAACAGGAGACTATCTTTACCTTTCGACATAGCAGTGAGTTTATGGTCCACGCTTAAATCGTATTGGGGCATATTAGAGCCTCCTTGCATTTCAATTTTGATCCCATCCTCTAAATAGGCGACATAACCAGTATCTGCCTCCTTAAACATTGCAGTAAGCTTACTTGCCTGTTTACCGATTTGATTAAGCATCACTTCGATGTCTTGAGTATCACCCATAGAATTTGATACCGCCAACTGATCGGCTAACCCCTCCGTAAAAGAAGCTGTTAACTTGAAAAACACCTTTTCGATCGCTGACAAATCATAACCCATGCCCCCATCATTGAATCCATGTGTGAACAAATTGCGATCGAGATAATCATCGACAAATTTCACCTTATCGCTCGCGCATAAGGAGGCACTTACATCATCGACCAAAACAAAATCGTCTTCGGAGCTACCAAGAAAAAGAACCACATACCCATGCACTTCACCAACTAGAGCTACGATATTCTTCGTTTCTATCAATTTCAAGAATTCGGCTATCTCTTGCTTGGATATCCCAAATTCCTCTAATTCTGATGCCCAAAGAAGCCCGACAGATCCTTGGCTATCCCCCATCTCATCAAGCATTTTCTTACCACTAAACTTGTAGCCTTCAAATTGTGCGCCACTTCTTTCAACCGTCATTGGTTCCACGCCAATTCTCAACATATTAAAAATACCAAGAGCGGACTCCAACTGCTCTCTGGCAAGAGCGCGAGCATCCTCATCCGCAATCTTAACCCCTTGATAGTAGGCAGGCATATCAACTTGACGGAACATATTGACGAAATCGGCTGGGAATCCTTTGAGTGGTGCTGCAAATATCTTCTTAGGATCATTCATCGCTGGTCCTATATTCTTGGCTACTGCAGCATTACCCGCATAGATAGCCATGCGCCCTGCATAGTATGATACACGATCAGAAAACTTGATTACCTCTTGTCCTGCCTTGGGAGCACTTTCGCCATAAGCCACAAAATAATCTTCCCCGTATTGCGAAGACTGCATTTGGATTACTCCTTGATTTCCAGCTAAATCATCAAACGATAGACCTTCTTGTTCTAGACGATCTTTAATCATCTGACCTAGCGGAGTTTGCCACATCTTGTCGATAACGCTACTACCATTGATCACAGCACTATAGGCACTGATATTAGATGGCAAGTATTGCGCGAAACCCAACTTAGCCGCGCGTTCCTCAGGAGTTACTTCTGTCTTGAGAACAGGAACATCGATCGTGGCTTCAGCTTGAGACTCAGTAGATGGTTCTGCAGTTTTTTTATTACAACTTACAAAGGCAAGCATACCCGATAAGAGAAATGGGATAATATATTTTTTCATCTTGTTAATAGTGGTTATATAACTTCAGTTCATTTCGAATAGTCAATCATCTCACTTGAAACTAATCACGTCATTGACAATCCAATCACACAACCTGCGTGGCCATTAAAGTAGCTTCACGGCTCATTTTTCCAATTACAAAGGTCGATAATTTTTATAAGGCTCACCCACCATCATGCCAGAATTACCAGAGGTCGAAACAACACGCCGCGGCATCGAGCCTTATCTCATCAACCGAGAGGTTCAAACCATTGAGATTAGAAACTCAAAAATGCGCTGGCCAGTTAAGGAGACTGTTCGAGAACTCATTGGCCAAAAAATGGAATCCGTTGAACGCAGAGCTAAATATATCCTAATACAATCCAATGCAGGAACTTTAATACTCCACCTTGGCATGTCTGGCAGCCTTCGTATTTGCCCTAGTGATACTGAGTTAAAAAAACATGACCATTTCATCATTGGCCTCGGCGACCAAATGGAAATGCGTCTTCACGACCCAAGACGATTTGGCGCTGTCTTGTGGCATCGTAGCTGTGAGGGACCAGTTTCTGAGCATCCACTATTATGCCACTTGGGTCCTGAGCCACTTAGTAGCGAATTTGACGCCAACTACTTAAGCCGTAGATGCAAAAACAAAAAAACAACGATCAAGCAGCACATTATGAACAACAAAGTAGTAGTTGGTGTGGGTAATTTCTATGCTTGTGAAGCACTATACCGGTCTGGAATTAAGCCTACCCGCCATGCCGGCAATATCTCTAGCGCAAGACTCTCAGTGCTGAGCAATCAGATTAAGAATGTTTTGAGCGACGCTATCCAACAAGGCGGCACAACCTTACGGGACTTCCTCAATCAGGATGGTCAGCCAGGCTATTTCAAGCAACGCCTCCAAGTGTATGACCGCGAGGGCCAACCTTGCCGGCATTGCGGAAGAAGTATTAAGAGAGTCATAATTTCTAATCGATCTACATTTTATTGTTCAAAATGTCAGCGATAGCTACATCTCGCATCTTGACATTTTCTCAAATTAGCCCAGATTTCGCCCGTCCTCTACCATGGACTTTCAACACATGCCGGTGTGGCGGAATTGGTAGACGCGCGTGATTCAAAATCACGTTCCCTAGGGAGTGCGGGTTCGATTCCCGCCGCCGGTACTTTTTATGATAACTTCTCCAACTTGGCACTAGTTCAAGCTGTTGAATGCGGTGATAGCAACCGGATAAGTTATATCTTGTCAGCAAAGTGAGCCTTAAGCGCCTCCACCACCCCTCTACTAGCATGCTCCCTGGCAACATAGCCTCCTGCGCCTTCGACTTGCCGCTTCACCTCTGGGCACGCATTAGCTGGACATGCCAACATCTTAGCCATGGCAGGATCCAGCATATCCAAATCGTTATGACTATCGCCAACAGCGAAAGAATGTTCGCTAGACAAGCCCATTAAGCGAGCCACCTCCAACATAGCCGTTCCTTTGTGGAAATGCCTATGGCTAAAACGCAGGTAAATTCCGTTGCGTTGATATGAGAGGCTCGCCTCCGAGGCAATTTCATGATCAATTTTGCGCACGATCGCATCCATTTCTGATGCCGTAGAGGCGACAATCCCAGCAGGCTCCTCCCGCTGAATACCCCATACAGCTGCAGTCTCAGATTCTACCCACTGCTTCAAATGTCTGAGTACCTTACGACAACGACGAAATAGTTTTTGGTGCTCGCGTTCGCAACGGTCATTCCAATGTGCACTACCTACCCAACGACCGAATTGATTAGGCAAATAAATTTCGCGCTCACGCGCTATGATATAATCTGGCAAAATGGGGAACCGAGCATCAATCAGGCCCTGAACTGCCTGCATCAGAGACCTTCCTGTATTAATGCCCCAACAAGACCGATGTTCCTCACGCATCATTTCCATCAACT
Source organism: Oceaniferula sp. (assembly GCA_965657565.1). Lineage (GTDB taxonomy): Bacteria > Verrucomicrobiota > Verrucomicrobiia > Verrucomicrobiales > Akkermansiaceae > Oceaniferula. Next base: position 5,025 of record CBFHPA010000023.1, on the reverse strand, counting down.
CAAAAAAATCAGCACTCACTGCAGGATCCTCATCAGGAACCACCAGTGTACCATCAAAATCAAAAGACAGTAACCAACGCGGAGCGTCTGCATCAGTAAATGGTGCCAGTAATTTCACAAAGGCGGAGATTTATCAAATGAGATTATAACGCTTACACAAAAACTATTCCTCTATGGGGGTTGCCTTCGGAGGGGCTTGTTCGGGCTGCACAATGGCTTTGGGCGGCTGACTACTATTACCGCCACGCTCATCTTCAACAAGAATAGCTCTAGCAGGAATAACTGCACGGTCTTTCAGCTCGCCAGAAATACTCCCTGACTGCCCCACTTCATCAGCAGGTCTATTTCTGCGCATCTTGATCTCCACCCGCCTGTTCGGCGCTTGAGCCTCTATATCGCCTTCCATGACCAATGGCTTAGCCTTCCCGAAACCTCTGACAGCGATACTTGCTTCATCTAGATTCAGGGTATTCACCAGCCATATTTTCACCGCCATAGCTCGTTTTTGAGACAATACCAGATTCGGCTGCTCTTGACCGATTAAATCAGTATGACCATCGACCCAGCATACTAAGTTTGGATGCTTATCAATGAGAAGAGCCACCTTCATCAAACTAATGCGCGCGCTTTGCCTCAGGGTGGCACTGTTGAAATCAAACAAGAGATCACTGCCGATCAAAGCCTTGGTGGTCAAGAGCGCATTCCCATCCATACGTGACATTGCATCCAAAGATGTAAAATCTTTTAGCAAGCCATCATCTGAATTACCTTCTGCCCCTTGCCTTAGGGCATCGGTATAGACATCTGGGTCGTGTTCAGCTGCCTCGCGAGCACCTGGGTCAACAGCAACTTGGCTCTCACTTGATCTTGGGAAAAACTCCTCAGTTCTGCCAAGATCTGGAAGAGACTCCTCGAAAATAGGTGCGTCTAGTTTATTTAACAATTCTGCATCCAGCTCACCAGCGGCCGCAGGCTCAGACATTGGAACCTGTATCGTCTCTATTTCTGGACTGATATCAATTTCCACATCCGGCATATTTTCCAACATATCGAGTTCATCAGCTGGTGGAACAATTGCTACAGGCTCAACATTCTCCACAGGCTCTGGCCGGTTTAATTCCGGCCTCGAATCTGACTTATCCACTCGATTCACCCGAACGACCTCGGTCTGAATTTCAGATTGTTCAACGCTATCTCGAACTGTGATATCGATACGGCCCAACATCACGAAAGCGAAAGCATGTAATATCACAGCTACCATGATTGCGATAGCAACCCACTTACCTACCCCCTCATTCTCTGGAAGCCTAAAGGAGGATGTACCCCTCAAGCCACCATTCCAACTGTAGTCATCGTCCATTGATGCTGCATGTTAACTTATTTTAATCAAATGGCAACCGAGTGTTTGAACAGAAAGTGATACATACGCACTGGGGTATATGACTGGTAAGGCTCGTAGCTTTTCATATAATGAGGCAAGAATGGCAATCGATACAACATCTTCAGAAGCGCAATACCGTGACAACAATGATAACAAACCAAATCAAAAGCAAAGAAACCGAAAGCGCTGGGTCTGGATCAGCATTACACTTGCCGCATTACTCTGGTTTACGCCCAATATATATATCCAAAAGAGCCTGGAGTATGCTAACATCGATCTACAATCTGGAAGCCTCAGCCAATCAGAATATGATACCATCGTATCGAGCAACCGAAAATATTTTCTAGCCTGTAAGCTAGGATCTTCCGTTCTATTATTAGGCTCTATTCTTTACTTGATTGGCCAAATCGGAGCAAGGCGACCCCAGCCTTACAACTCAAACAAGCTCGAAAACTGATACGAAAAAACCACAAATTTGACTTGTAGTGTTGGCAAGTAAAGGTTCAGCCACTACAAACTTTAAAGTTCATTAAATACCATTTCACCTCATCATGCAAATTTCATGCCCTCACTGCAATACAGCTCTGGATGTCGCCCCTGAGCACTTCGGCCAACAAGTTCAATGCCCAGCTTGTAACAATCGTTTCCAAATTCCAGATGGCCCCTCAGAACCAAGTGATCCAGATTTCCAGAAGCCCGAACGTCAAGGCTGGGAAGAGGGAGATCATGCCAATGTTAATTTTGGGAAAAGTTTCCTCATAGGCGCAAGCCTGACCATTGCCTGGATGTTGCTGATGATTCCTTTCAAGGAATCTAGGTTCGGGGCTATCTTCCTGGATCGAGGTTGGGTTAACTATGCCGAAACACTTCTATTTTTCTGGGGACTCACGATCCTTTTCATGAAGCTGAAGAAAAACCAGCATCAAGCTCAAGCAACCCTACTCAACCTCTTCCCAGAAAACATTGGCAAAGAGATCAATTCATCAACTGTAGGTGCCTTTATCGACAATATTTACAACACGCCTCTCAGTCTTCGTGATAGTTTGATTGTGAATCGTATTCGTAAATCACTCGAACTCTTTGAATCTCGTTGTGACAACAATGAAGTCTCTGGCTTTCTGGGCATCCAATCAGACCTCGACGCAAACCGGTCGATGGGGTCCTATTCACTCATCAAAGTATTCTTGTGGGCTATTCCTATTTTAGGATTCATTGGAACAGTGATGGGACTCTCAGTTGCTGTGGGATCGCTGGCCATGGGAGACAATACAGATCCAGATGCCCTTAAAGAATCGATCAACAGCCTTACAGGAGGTCTTGGTGTTGCCTTCGACACCACACTCCTTGGACTCATCTTGAGTATCCTACTCAGCTTCCCCTTATCTGCCGTACAAAAAAAGGAAGATGAAACTCTGACACTCATCGACACCTTCTGCACTGAGAAGTTGCTTCCTAAACTCAATGACAGCAAGCAGCTAGGCACAGACGAACTTATTGAGCAGGCTGAGAGTATCCCTCAGCTTGTGGCCTCATTGGCTCGAGCGCATGAGACGTTTTTGGTAAATCTGAACAAATCCACTGTTCAACTCAATCAAACTCACACCAAACTAGAAAGCTCACTGGACCAAGCCGTTACCAAGCTTTCAGACACGAGTAGCGAGCTTTTCTTGAAGTCACACAACAATTTGACACGATCTTTCGAAAGCATTGCCAGTGGCATAGAGTCGATCAATCGCAGCTTGCGCCAACTTGGCGAACGAGAAATCCCAGGTGCTATACCTAAGAAGCGAGGCCTATTTTCTAGAAAATAACCCACCGTGCCAAAGCGTCGATCCAACAGTGACGAGGGGGTTGATCTCTTCTCTTTCATGAGCATCCTTGCATGCCTCATCGGCATTCTTACGCTCATGATCAGTGTTATGATGCAGGCACAGCAAGCCGAGCAACAAGAAAAAGCAGGAAAGACGAAAGAAGAAAGAGCGCGAGCGATCGAAAATCAAGAGCTCAAAAAGAAAATTGAGATTGCTGAGCAAGAAAAAGAAAAGAAACAAGAGCAAATTAAAAAAGAGAAGTCCTCTGTTGCTGCGCTTCAACATCTCAAGGATCGCACCATTGCCCTCTCCCTTAAACTAGACGGCCTCAAAAAAGCAGAGGATCCTGATCAGTCCGATACGGCCTTGCAGAAAATGATCGAGAACATGATCAAGGAAATCGCTGCTCTTAAAGAGGAGCAGCCACCTCTGGATAAAAGGCTCAAAGAGCTGCAGGCAGAATTAAAATCACGCAAAGAAGCCCCGAAACCCAAAGAGTCTGTAAAAATAAGACCTCGGGGATTTGGAGCAAAAGGTGCACGCAATCTGTTTTTTGTTGAATGTAATTCGACGGGCGTCGTCCTCTATACCAAGGGTGTGCCGGGTAAACCTATCTCCACCAAGGCCATCCCTACCAATGAATCATTTAGTGATTACCTCGAAAAAGTGAAGAAAACCAACGATTCAATGGTGCTCTTTTTGGTAAGGAAATCTGGCAAGCTTGCCTATGATTGGGCAGCTGGTATCGCGGAGACCAAATACAATGTAGGACATGGCAAATTACCCATGCCCAATGACGGTAAAATCGATCTATCCGCATTCAAATAATATAATATGGCACGTAGGAGAAATTCAGGCGGTGACGGAGTGAGCTTAGACTCTCTCATGGACGCGCTTACCAACGTGGTAGCTGTTTTGATTCTGGTGCTGCTACTTGTCTCGGCTGATGTTAAACAAAAAGTTGAGCAATTCTTTGATGATATCGAACCTGCCACTCCAGAGCAAATCGAGGAGTCCAAGAAAAAAATTGAGGAGCTAGAAAAAGAACAACAAAAACTCGACCAGCTATTGAGTGAGGAACCTCCCAGCCCAGAAGACATCGAAGCGGAAAAACGCAAACTAGCCCTTCTTGAAAAAACAATTGATGACACCGAGAAGAAAAACCGGGAGCTCCTTGCTAATCTTGACCAACTAAAGAAACTTGAAGCCCAAAAACGCAAACAGCGGGACCAAGAAGAAAAGAAAACCAGCCTCATGCAGGAGGAAATTTCTCGTCTTGAGTCACTCCTAGACGAGACACCTGTTCTCAGTATTCCAGCAACTGAGGTCAGCATTCCAGTGAGCAGAGCGGTCCCCAAGAATTCCGAAACATACTATGCGATAGTTACACAAGATCGCCTACACTTCATCGATCCATTCACCCCTGTCGAAACCCTAGAAGACCAGGTCAAAAAAAACGACCGCAAGTGGCTTGTTGAAAGAACAAAACGAGGCGGTGAACGAATAAGAATCTACGACCAAGCAAAGTTGGCAGAATACTTCTCTAAGTTCGATTTTAAAAACACACGCAACCAACAGATCAAAATCATCACGAATCCGATTCATACCAGGGTCTCGATGAATATTGTTCCTGACCTCAAAGAAGGCGGAACACACATCGATGAGATGAATGCCTCAAGTAACACCTTCATTAGCATTCTGAAAAAGTTGCGTAACAACAAAAAAGCTGTGATTTTCTTTGTAGTAGACCCTAAGTCCTTTAACACCTATCTACAGGCACGAAGTCTCACAGACAAAGCTGGCATCTCAGCAGGCTGGGAAATGAACTCGATG
>CBFHPA010000022.1:0-38779 GCA_965657565.1 Oceaniferula sp. | reverse complement strand
AATCCTGCCTCCCGTGGCGGCACAGGGGTGTGCGCTGGTGGGCAAGGGATGGAATGTCGCAAAGTGTGATTCCACAAAGAACAAGAGTAGAGCGGCGAGGTGTGTGACCGCCGAGCTAAGGATACCCTTCGTGTAACAACAAATATAGACAGCTTGTTACAAGCGGGCGGAGACTGCAACATTTTTGCAATCCTGTGAATGTACTTTCAATGCCGCAATAATGTATAAACCCGACATTTTTTCAGTCGGGAACCACGCAGGAGACAAAAACGCAACCAACTCTACATCAGTATATTGATGTTTTTAGATCTTCGTTTACACGTCCTTAAGCCTATAAAAAGCGATTATTTGTCCGGATTTAATCTACCAAAGACTTCACGCACGATGGTCTCGACGTCCAAATGATCCATCCCTGCAACAAATCCAGAGACCCTTATCTCCTCCGTCAAGATAAATATGCCTTATGGACGCTGTTTTTTTGTGGGTTGATGGTCAGACTTGGTTAGACATTGGGTGGGTGGTAGTTGGTGGATGTATATCGATCACTGACACAAATAACACCGATGACCACAGATGGACACAGATCCAGGGCGCTTAAACCCGGTTGAGTTCATCCAGATCTGCGAGGTCTTGTGGGCGACCCGCAGTTTGTTTAGCGGTGATCAGGTCAGATTTCCCAAGGAATTGCATCTCAATGCCATCAGACATTTGAGTGGACCGATTGTCCCAGGCCTGTGCAAAGTCAGCCGGGCCGGGCAAGGATGTTAGGAAGTCGATCTGACAAGGGGAGACGCCGATCACATATTGAAGACCTTCGGACTCAAAATCACTCTCAGAAACCTCGATGAGCGGGATGCCGAACTTTTCGAATGCTCGTGCGACTCGTTGGGCATTTTCCACAGAGGGTTTAATCCAAATATCGATATCCTTTGTGTAACGAGGCTGTGTGTAGTGGATCACAGCGTAAGCTCCAACAATCAGATACTCAACTTGCTCGTCTGAGAATATTCGTAACAGCTCTTTGAAGTCTGAGTTCATCGGGGTGTTTTCCTTTCATGTCGATCCAATACTCAGTGACAAGCTCCCAGGCCCCTTGAAGCCGGGCCGCGCACCCCGCCTCTTGCCATTGCCGGATGCGGTAGGCCCTAACTTCATCAAATGACCCAAGCTTTGCTTGAGGCCAGTGTGAGCGGTCTTTGGCAGGAGTGGTCACGCCAGCTACCATACCGGACGAAAAAGTAAAATCAATCAGTATTCATGGCCCGCGAAAATTCAAAATAGCCGTCCCTTTGTTATGTCCCGCCCTGGGATTGCAGATGCGTGATGCACGCGCTGCGTGTGCGTTGGCCGCAATCCGCCGCAGGGCTAGCCCGGATATTGCATGAAGCGATTTAAGTTTGGCTCGGATCGTTTGATTTCAGTAGGCGTCCGCCGGATTGGAAGAAAGCGGCTGAATAAACATTCTGCCTTTCTTCCAATCAAGGACAACACCCTGAAATAAAATGAGATGAGTCAAAATCGATCCGCGCTCATGAAATATCCGGGCTAGTAAGGCGGCCTGTGAGGACGCTGGATATTTTCTGCAGGGTTTGATAATCCACCCATATATCACAATCCTTGGAGTTAAACGGCAGATACTCTGCCAGTTCGGGAATCTCATCGAAGTAGCGCAAGGCCCATAAGTTGACCGCCTGCCTACCCTCAACAAAGTAGTTTAAACCATGCTCCTTGAGCTTCAGCAGCCAATCATCAAAATCAAACGGATCTTTTGGCATAAAAATTACTTACCCACGATTTCGGCCAAATTGTGAATCCTGGCATTCTGGATACGCTTTCTTGAAAACATGGAATTTTCCCGCTGAATCTCCTCTGGGGAAATGCCCCCCACGCCGCAGGCGCACTCCCGACTCAAACTCGAACTCAAAACTTTGCCGCAGGCGGAGGAACAGCCGCCTCGCGGCCATTTCAGCTTTCCCAATTTCAGCTTTCCCAATTTCAGCTTTTCACCCCACCAGTTCCCGGAACGGCCAGGCCTCGATACTCTCCTGATCCCGGATCACATCCGTGAGCACGGGAACCCCGGTGAGGTCTTCGGCAATGCCCTTGTTGGTAATCGCCGCTGTATCGAGTTCCTCGTCCAGATGATTAAAGACGAGTCCGGCCGGCTCCACTCCCCCTGCCCGCATGGACTCCACACTGAGCAAGGTCTGGTTCAGGGCCCCCAACCGGTTGCCAACGACCAGGATGGTCGGCAGGCCCAGCTCCCGGGCAAAATCGGACACCATATAATCCTTGAGAATAGGCACTTTCCAGCCACCCACCCCTTCGACAATCACCACATCATGTTCAGCCGCAAGCTCCTTGAAGCCTTCGATCAGCGGCTCCACTTCCAGTTCGGCGTTTTCAAACATGCCCGCGACGTAAGGGGCCGCTGCGGTGCGCAGGTAACAGGGATTGATACGATCCAGTTCAACCCCACCCCCGGATGCCTCTTGAAGCACGTAGGCATCCTCCCGCCCTCCGCAACAGATCGGCTTGTAGCCTACAGCATCAATGCCCTCAGCACGCAGCGCCTGGATGACTAGTGCACTGACATATGTCTTACCTGCACCGGTGTCTGTTCCGGTAACGAATATTCCTTTCATCACGTCCACTTAAAATGAATTAGCGATCCACCTCACTTGCCCCAGGGCGCAGTGCACCTGGATTCTCTCTTTTCAGGATATAATTAATCAGAAACCAGATCGCTATCGCGACCAGGAGCGTCGCCAGCTTCGCCGGCCAATTCTTTTTCAGCATCTTCTTCATTGTTATTATCCTCAGGTACAAAAATAGCTTCCATCCTAGCTCTAAAATCATCCTTCTTGAGATCGCGCTCCAGCCTACCATCTATGCAAATAGACACCTGGCCGGTCTCCTCACTCACCACTACCGCGACACAGTCAGTCTCTTCGGTAATGCCAATTGCAGCACGATGACGAAGACCCGTGCTGCGGTCCTCCAGCTCACGCGAGCTAACTGGAAAAACACAGCCTGCGCCTGCGACTCGGTTTTTTGAAATGATCATGCCCCCATCATGCAGCGCTGTTTTGGGATGAAATACAGTAAGCGAAAACTCGGGAGAGAGCACGGCATCTAGCTCAACACCAGTCTCCAGATGCTCCTTAAGAGAAATTGAACGCTCAAACGCAAACAGTGCCCCAATTCTTTTTTTTGAAAGCTGGGTAACGGCATCACAAAAAGTCTCTAAGAACTCATGCTTCTGCGTTTTCGAAAACATAAACAGCTTACTACTGCCGAGGCGTGCTAGCGCATTGCGAAGCTCAGGCTGAAAGATAATGATCAAGGCTAAAGCCATAAGAGCTAATACCTTGTAGAGCACCCACCAGATAACCTGCAAATCAAGAAGTAGTGACAACAAAGACAACACCACAAGCAGCAGCACCAGGCCGACCAAAATTCTCGCGCCACGTGTCTTGCGAAAAGCACTGTAGATCTGATACAGGCCAATCCATAGGATCAAAATCTCGATAGCTGAACGCCAATTGTTTTGAAAGAATTCCATGCTTGCTGACATCAGCATAGGCAGAAAACCAAGCACTGAAAACTTCAATCTGCACCCATGAGAGATAAAACCCCACTAAAAAAATCTGTTCATTCCCTCATTTCTATTTAAACCCCCCATCAAGCAAACGTTCCATCCGTATGACTGACAATAACACCTTTCAAGAAATAGCCGACGCCATCCGCGCCCACGACTCATTCATCGTCCTCAGCCACATCCGCCCTGACGGTGATGCTATCGGCTCCCAAATCGCCCTCGGCCACGCTCTTGAGCAAATGGGCAAGACCGTTCATTACATCAACGAGGACGGCACACCCGACAACCTGACCTTCCTCCCGGGCAGCGACAAGGTTCAAACACCCCCTGCTGAGCCACTCGATGTTCAGGTCGCGATCGCACTCGACTGCGCCACCAAGCCCCGCCTTGGAGATAATGCCCTCAACGCTGCGGCCAATGCCTCACTGTGGATCAACATTGATCACCACGTCTCCAACCCTAAATATGGTGACCACAACCACATCGACTCCGTCTCCCCCGCTACCGGTCAAATTCTCTACAATTTAATCACAGAGCAAGAGCTTCCTTTTTCAGACCTCACCCGTGATGCGATTTACGTTGCCGTATCCACCGACACAGGATCATTCCAATACTCCAACACCACCGCCGCCACCTACGAAATGGCTGCCGACTTGGTCCGCCGAGGAATTGATGTCGGCACGATCAATGCACTCACCTATGACAACAACCCCTACCGTCGTATTGAGCTGCTACGATCTCTACTAAATACGTTGGAACTTGAACAAGATGGCAAAGTTGCTCATTGGGAACTCCCCAACAGCGTGAAAGAGGAGCTCAGCCTCAAACCCGAAGATAGCGAAGACCTCATCGATCTCATCCGAGGCATTCAAGGCGTCATCGTCGCCGCCTTCTTCGAGGAACTTCCCGATGGCAAAATCCGCGTTTCACTGCGCGCCAAAGACAGCTCAGTGAATTGTAGTGAGCTGGCACAGCGCTTCAAAGGTGGTGGTCATGCACGTGCTGCAGGTATTCGCATGCCTGGTCCACTTGCTGACGCGCGCCAGCAAGTGCTCGCCGCTATCAGCGAAGTCCTTTAGTGATCAAAGACTTCTTCTTTAGGATACCCCTGAAGTAAATTCAGCAGCTAATCTTTCTGCCCATTACCCATGCAACCTGACCCCAACGCCCCCTGCGGCGTCCTGCTCATCGACAAGGAGCCAGACATGACATCACACGATGCCGTTGCCATCTGTCGCCGTCAGCTCAAGTTTAAGAAGATCGGTCATTGTGGCACTCTTGACCCGATGGCTACTGGGCTTTTGATGCTCGTCATCGGTCGTGCCACCAAGATCCAAGACCTGCTAATGTCGGAAGACAAAGAATACATAGGAACCATGACACTTGGTGCTACCACCTCCTCCCAGGACAAGGAGAGCGATATTCTTGAACAAAAAGAAGTCCCACCATTCACCGCCGAACAGATCGATACCGCCTTCAATCAATACACTGGCAGCTTCGAACAAATTCCACCGATGGTATCTGCCATAAAGAAAGACGGAGTTCCTCTCTACAAACTGGCCCGTAAAGGCATAGAGGTGGAACGCAAAGCACGTGCCGTGTATGTCACTGATTACTCGATTGATAACATCGCCCTTCCCGAAGTTGAGTTCACCGTAAACTGCTCCAAGGGTTTTTACGTGCGCACCTACGCTCACGATATTGGCCAAGATCTCGGCTGTGGCGCCCATCTCTCAGCACTTCGCCGCACCCGCTCTGGCAAATTCACCGTGGACAAGGCGATGAAAGCTAGTGATCTTAAAACAGCCAGCGCAGACGATATCCGCAACTCCCTCATCTCCCTCGCTGAGATTTCCTTAATGCGTGGAGCCTGAGCGTCATTGTAAATTCACTATTCTAAATTCACTATTCTATCCATGGACTATTCTACTCTGATCTCCCAACGACGCGATCGCTTCGCTGAAGTAGAACAACTCATCACTGATCCAGACCTGTTCTCTGATCATAAAAAAGCGACCGAGACCATGCGTGAGCACCGTCGGCTCAAAGAGCTACTGGAAATGTGGGATGCGCTCGAAGCTGCCAAGAAGAACCTAGAGGAGAACCGCGAGCTCGCCAAAGAAGAGGACGAGGAAATTGCAGAGATGGCCAACATGGAAATTCCCGAACTCGAGGCCACCATTGAACAACTGTCCGAAAAAGTTCAATACGCCCTACTTCCCCGTGACGAGGCCGAGGATCGTGACGCCCTGCTGGAGATCCGCTCTGGTGCCGGTGGTGACGAAGCCGCGATTTTTGCCGGTGAGATGATGCGCATGTATCAGCGCTACGCCGAGCAGCGCAACTGGAAATATGAGCACCTCGACTCTACACCCTCAGAGGCAGGTGGATTCTCCAAAGTCGTCATCAAAATCACAGGTGAGGAAGTCTTCCGTTTTATGAAATACGAGTCTGGTGTCCACCGCGTTCAGCGTGTCCCTGCCACCGAGACCCAAGGTCGGATCCATACCTCAACATGCACGGTCGCTGTCATGCCCGAGGCCGAAGACGTCGACGTGCAGCTCAAAATGGAGGAGCTCGAAATCAAAGCTACCCGATCCGGAGGCCCCGGCGGACAACACGTCAACACCACCGACTCCGCCGTGCAAATCACGCACTTACCGACAGGCATCCAGGTTAAGTGCCAAGACGGCCGCTCCCAGACACAGAACAAGGAAAAGGCACTCGAAATCATTCGCGCAAAACTCTTTGAAGCTAAACAACGTGAGCAAGCCGAGCAATACTCAGCACAAAGACGTTCATTGATCGGCTCCGGTGACCGCTCCGAAAAAATACGCACCTACAACTTCCCGCAGTCACGCATCACCGATCACCGCATTGGTTTCACCACTCACAACATGGATGGAGTTTTTGATGGCGACGTTTTTGAGATCACCGAAGCATTGCAAAAAGAAGAGATGGCTCAGAAGCTCGAAGAGGCAGGCATGCAATAATAACTTGCCACGTTACGGCCGGGCCATCCAATGCACTCATGCCCATGCATCTGCCCCAACAAACGCCCACATAAGCTGGCACCAGTGAATTACGACACAAATCAACAAATCAAGATATGTAGATTTGTTCTTGTTTTTCCCTGTTTTGTCTCTAGGTTCCAGCCAGTAAATCTTTTATTCATAGCCCATGCCACGTCCTGACGCCACCGCCGAACTCACCACTGCGCTTGAAGAGCGTATCCTCATGCTCGATGGAGCCATGGGCACCACCATCCGTGGCTATGGCCTCACCGAAGAAGACGCCCGTGGGGAACGCTTTAAAGATACAGACAAGGACATCCTCAACAACGGCGATATCCTCAGCTTAACACGCCCAGATGTCATCAGTGACATACACCGCCGATTTCTCGAAGCTGGCTCCGACATCATCGAAACTAACTCCTTCTCAGCTACCTCCATCGCCCAGTCTGAGTTTTTTGTCGAAGACCCGCGTGAATCCGGTGAGGGCCGTAAAGATCCTGCATTCTATCAAGAGGTCATGGATGACCCCTTCCTCAAAGATCTTGCTCATGAACTGAACCTAGAATCAGCCAAATTAGCCCGTGTCGCTTGTGATGAGGTTACAGAGGCCACCGGTATTAAACGCTACGTTGCAGGTGCTATCGGACCTATGACCGTTGGGCTCAACAACGCCGCAGTTGATCCTGATGATCCAGGTTTCCGCACCGTGATTTTCGAACAAGTCTATGAAGACTATAAACGTCAAATTCGAGCACTGGTCGAAGGTGGAGTCGATATCCTTATGGTGGAAACCATCTTTGATGCACTCAACTCAAAGGCGGCGTTGGTTGCCTGTCAGGATGTTTTTGAAGAGGACGGCTTCAAACTTCCCATCATCATCTCAGCCGCCGTCGGGCGTGGAGGGGAAACCATGATTTCAGCGCAGAAGGTCGAGGCCTTGTGGAATGCCGTTGCTCATGTCAACCCACTTGCGGTTGGCCTTAACTGCTCACTTGGCCCAGACGAAATGCGCCCCTTCATCTCTGAGCTATCACGCTGCTGTGAAGCTTTTGTCTCCTGCTACCCCAATGCGGGCATGCCAGATCCTCTCTCCCCTACAGGATTCCCTTTCTTGCCAGAGGACATGTATGACAAGCTCAAGGACTTCTCAGAGTCAGGCTTCATTAATTTAGCCGGTGGTTGCTGTGGCAATACGCCCGAACACATCGAAGCCATCGCTCGAGCCGTGAAAGACGTCACTCCACGGGAGCGCCCAACCATTGAGCCCCTAATGCGTCTATCGGGCACCGAGCCTTACAATCACTCTGAGGACAAAAACTTCCTCATGATTGGTGAACGAACCAATGTAGCAGGCTCCCCCGTGTTCAGAAAAATGATCCAGCAAGGTCGCTTGGAAGACGCGCTCGCTGTCGCTCGGCAACAGGTTGAGAACGGAGCACCTGTAATCGATATCTGCTTTGATGATGGTCTGATCGATGGTGTTGAGATGATGACTCGCTTCCTCAATCTCGTTCAATCTGAGCCTGACATTACCAAGGTTCCAATCACCATTGATTCCTCAAAGTGGGAAATTCTTCATGCTGGGCTCAAATGTCTACAAGGCAAGGGCATCGTTAACTCGATCTCCTTGAAGGAAGGCGAGGAGGCTTTCAAATCAAATGCCAAAACCATCATGAAATTTGGGGCCGCCGCGGTAGTCATGGCCTTTGATGAAAATGGCCAAGCAGCAACCTACGAAGAAAAAATTCGCATCTGTGAGCGCGCTTATCGCGTCCTTGTTGATGAAGTTGGTTTTAATCCACAGGACATCATCTTCGATCCTAACATCCTGACTGTTGCTACTGGTATTGAGGAACACAACAACTACGCAGTCGATTTCTTCAACGCCACCAAGTGGATCAAGGAAAACCTCCCCGGAGCCAAAATATCAGGTGGAGTTTCAAACGTCTCGTTCTCATTCCGTGGCAACAACCCCGTACGAGAGGCAATGCATTCAGCGTTCCTCTACCACGCTACCAAAGCCGGTATGGACATGGGCATTGTAAATCCAGGCATGCTCGAAGTTTACGATGAAATCAAACCTGAGCTCCTCAAGCATGTGGAGGATGTCCTGCTCAACCGCGACCCCGATGCAACAGAGCGCCTGCTAGACTTCGCTGAGCAATTCAAAGGAGTCAAAAAGAAAGCTAAGGAGGAAGACCTAACATGGCGTGAGCAGTCTGTCGAAAAGCGGCTCGAGCATGCACTCCTGAGAGGTATCGACACCTTCATTGTCGAAGATACTGAGGAAGCGCGCATCAAATACGAATTGCCACTCAAGGTCATCGAAGGCCCTCTCATGGACGGCATGGGTGTTGTTGGCGACCTGTTTGGCGCCGGCAAAATGTTCCTCCCCCAAGTGGTCAAATCAGCCCGTGTCATGAAGAAATCAGTGGCTCACCTCGAGCCTTTCATGGAGCAAGAAAAGCTCGAGAAGGTAAACGAAATTGCCGCTGACCTGATGGCTAAAAACAGCTCTCTTGAGAAATCTCATGCCATTGCCCAAGCGGAGAAATCCATGACAGCAGGTCGCATCCTGATGGCCACCGTCAAAGGTGATGTGCACGACATCGGCAAAAATATCGTCGGCGTAGTTCTCGCATGCAACGGCTTTGAAGTCATTGATATGGGCGTCATGGTTCCCTGCGAAAAAATCCTCGAGGTAGCCGCCACCAAGCAGGTAGACGTCATCGGTCTTTCCGGCCTCATTACCCCCTCTCTTGACGAAATGATCAATGTCGCCAAAGAGATGGAGCGTCGTGAACTCACTACCCCAGTATTAATCGGAGGAGCCACTACAAGTCCCGCCCACACAGCAGTGAAAATTGCACCTCATTATTCTGGCCCCATTATTCACGTGCTCGATGCCTCACGATCGGTGCCTGTCACAACGTCTCTACTCAGTGATGATAGTTGTGGTCCATTTATCACCAAAAACGAAGAGCGTCACGAAAAGCTCCGAGCCAATTTCAACAAAAAGGACAAAGCTACCATCAGTCTTACTGAGGCTCGCGCCAACAAAAAGCAAATCGATTGGAGTTCATACCAACCTCCCGTCCCTGAGTTCACTGGCACTCGTATTATTAAAAACCAATCACTGCGTGAACTAGTAGACTACATAGATTGGACACCCTTCTTCCATAGCTGGGAGCTGAGAGGCGTATGGGATCGCGAGAGCAAAACATTGAAGACCAAAAATGCTGAAGCTGCTAAAGTAGCCGACAAACTCTACCACGACGCTCAAGAACTTCTTGAGAATATTGTAGAAAGCAAACGCTTCACAGCAAAAGGCATTTACGGATTCTATCCTGCTCAATCAGACGGTGATGACATCATCCTCCCAGAGCATAACGCAACCTTCCATACGCTTCGCCAACAAACGCAAAAATCATCAGGCAAACCCAACGTTGCTCTGAGTGATTTTATTTCTGACACACACACTGAGCACCTTGGGGCCTTTGTAGTCAGCATTCACGGGGCCGATGAATGGGCAGCGGAGCTTCGCCATGCCCACGAGCTTGATTCCGCCATTATGGTTCAAGCGATTGCAGACCGTTTAGCAGAAGCCTTTGCTGAATTACTGCACCATCGTGCACGCGTCGCGTGGAGCTATGAGCGCCCCAACGAGTTCAACCACAACGAACTTATCCATGAGAAATACCAAGGTATTCGACCAGCTCCTGGCTATCCAGCTCAGCCTGATCATACAGAGAAACGCACTCTATTTAACCTACTCGATGCTACAGCAGCCACTGGCACAGAGCTCACAGAGTCCTGCGCCATGCACCCTGGAGCGGCGGTCTGCGGCCTTATTTTATCGCACCCAGAGAGCCATTACTTCGCAATCAGTGAGTTACAAAAAGACCAGATAGAGGACTACGCGAAACGCAAAGACTGGAGCCTAGAGGAGGCGGAGAAATGGCTCTCCCCATGGATTGGTTACTAGCATGCCCCTAGCTGGGGACACCTACAACGATGGAACCAGCTGGTCTAAGCCAGCGATTAAGTCACATTAAGTGCCCACTAAACGTACGGCAGCGCCTCTGCGCAGCCCTCAATCGCATCGCTGTTGTCTAGCAGCTCTTGAATGGGATCCCAGCGGGCAGACATGAGTGCTTCACGAGCAGACTCTGGCATCGTGACATTGATCGTCGTGTCACCATAACTTGCAGTCATAGGCCCAAGGTCAATACTCACCTCAAGTTCTGGATTTTCCTCAACTGCAGCTCCGAGAGCTTTGATCTCGTCGGCACCTGCACAAACACACGGCATACCGAGCCCAGTAGAGTTGCCAAAGAAGATTTCAGCAAAACTCTCGGCGATCACTGCATTAAAACCTGCGCGTCGGATCGCCTGAGGGGCATGCTCACGAGATGACCCACAACCAAAGTTGGGACCAGACAGCATGATACTTGCGCCTTTGAATTTCGGATCATCAAGCGCATGGTTGAGAGAATTACCCTCAGGATCTGTGCGTACATCTCGGAACAAACCTTCAGCAAGATCATCAAAGGTGACACAACGGAGGTAACGCGCAGGTATGATGCGATCCGTATCGATATCTGCACCAGGAATATAAACTGCGGTACCAGAAACTTGAGAAATAGAAGAAATAGACATGGTCTTAAAAAATGGGTTCGTGTGATCGTGTGAGCAAATTAATTAACAGAGAATACCTCGCGTGCATCGGCAATTTCGCCTTCGATAGCTGCTGCAGCTACCATCAGAGGACTCATCAATACTGTCCGCCCCGTAGGACTTCCCTGACGGCCTTTGAAGTTTCTGTTTGAGGAAGATGCACAAAGCTGGTCTCCCTGAAGCTTGTCAGGATTCATCGCCAAACACATGGAGCACCCCGCTTCGCGCCATTCAAAACCTGCATCCATGAAGACCTGATCGAGACCTTCTTTTTTGCAAATCACAGCCGTAATTTGAGATCCAGGGACGGCCAGAGCCTTCACACCCTCAGCAACCTTGCGGCCCTTTAAATACTTGGCCACTTCGCGAAAATCAGAGAGTCGCCCGTTAGTGCATGAGCCGATGAAAGCAACATCAACGTGCGTTCCTTTTACTGGAGCGCCTGCAGGAAGCTTCATATATTCAAGAGCTTCATCAATACTTGCACGTTCAACATCATTCTGAGCTTGAGCAGGATCGGGAATAGATTCGGAAATCGCGATTCCTTGATCTGGGGAAATCCCCCAAGTTACAGTTGGCTCAATATCAGCTGCATTAATATTAACAACATCATCATACTCAGCATCTGAGTCTGATGCATAAGATTCCCAGCCTTTGACAGCATCATCCCAATCAGCATCTTTCGGCGAGTATGGGCGGTTTTTGAGGAATTCGAAGGTAGTTGCATCAGGGTTAACGTAACCGCAGCGAGCACCTCCCTCAATAGACATGTTACAAACTGTCATGCGCTCTTCCATGGTGAATCCGTCGAAAATACTGCCGCCATACTCGTATGCATAACCGATGCCGCCATTGGCACCCAGTAGGCGGATGATATGAAGCGCTACATCTTTTGCATAAACTCCCGGGCTCAACTCACCTTCGACATTGATGCGGCGCACTTTGAGCTTTTCCATAGCAATGGTTTGAGTCGCCAACACATCACGCACTTGAGTCGTGCCGATGCCAAAGGCGATCGCTCCAAAAGCTCCATGAGTGGCAGTATGCGAGTCTCCACATGCGATCGTTGTTCCTGGCTGGGTAATTCCCTGCTCGGGCCCTACAACGTGAACAATGCCTTGCATTCCTGATGCGAGGTCAAAGTAAGTGATGCCAAATTCGTCAGCATTCTTGCGCAGCTCAGTAATCATTGCATCAGCCAAAGGGTCAGCGAATGGGCGCTGCTGATTGTCCGTAGGCACGATGTGATCAACCGTGGCAAAGGTGCGTTTAGGATATTTGACCTTAAGGTCCAAGTCACGTAACATGCCGAAAGCCTGCGGGCTGGTCACCTCGTGAATCAGATGTGTGCCAATAAATAATTGAGTACGACCATCTTGAAGAGTTCCGACGGCGTGCTCGTCCCATACCTTTTGATATAAGTTTTTTCCCATGATTCTTGATTTGCTGAGGGGGGGTCATAGCGCATCTGAAACGAAACGCAAACATGGATTGCTCCACTCCGTCATAAAATATGAACACCACAAAATACGCCAAAACATAGTTATCACAAGTGCTCTAGGCCAGTATCCATCGAGAAAGATAGCCATATAGCACCTCAGCCAAGCGCTTACGGGCTTTATTCCCACCCTATTTGACCCCAAATCTACGCCTTCTCCGCACCAAAATGCGCCAATGGTTTTACCAAGCTGGCTGGCAATGGAAACTGCCGATCTTGAATACCAGGCGCAATTTCAGCAGAGCTCTCATACCCCATGCGCATCATTTCGAACTTAGCATCCATATTGTCAATATAGTGCAAAGCCATTGCCTCTGGAGTGCGTGGCAAAGTTGGCGAACCCCACTCATGAGTACCATGATGGCTCGCTATCAAGTGAAGCAAATGCAGATGAATATCCGCTGTTGTAGGCTCAAGGTCTTGCCAACCCTCAGCACACGGCTTTTCCGTTACATCGCGCCAGAGCTTGTTGACTGCTTCGATACCGAGGGGAATATGCCCGAGCATTTCACCGTGCATGGTGAAAGGCTGGCTAAAACCAACTTCAGGATAATTGTTCTCCCACATCTTGCCGCAGTCATGAAACAGCACCCCTGCCACCAACAAGTCGCGGTTGAGACTGGTGTAGACGCTGCACATCGCTTCAGCAGCTCTCATCATCTGCGCAACATGCTCAACCAAGCCTCCACGGCGCGCATGATGATTTTTACGAGCCGCTGCAGATCGTCTAAATCGATCATGATACTGAGCGACGAACTCTGCACAAACTTCACTTAATCTTGGGTCAGCAATCTCGGCGAGCATGCGCTCGATATCAGCCCAATCCTTATCCTGCCTGGCTTTTGTCTCGGGATCTCCTGCGAGAAACTCTGCCGCTTCAGTCTCATTGAGTAAGCGCATATCCCACTTGCCGGAATCAACCCCATATTGATTTTGAGTCCAATCTCCACTGAAACGCAATAAAGTGCCATCAGCTATTTCCTCCAAGGCTCGAAACTGCGGCAAATTATCCCACACCTTGAGCTTCATCTCACCTGTAGCATCGACCAAATAGATCTCAAGGAATGGCTTACCCCCTTTAGTCTCGCGCTCTACTCTGCGCTCAAGCTGAGCTTCGAAACGAGCTGACAATGAAATGCTACCCGTATTCTGTCTCAGTGAGGAAATAGTAAGATGCTGCACAACTTCACGCTAAACATTCAAACCTGTGACTCAAGCTCTAATGGCAATTCCAAGGGTTGCCCTCAGCCAACATTAGAGCGGCAAGTCATAGCTCCGGCCATCTGCACCTTCATACCAACGCACGTAGGCGAGGTTGACAGTGGCAAAGCCGCCTGGTGTTGGGTAATTTCCCGTGAAATACCAATCACCACATGGCCCTTTGAGACATGCACGCAGATTTTCAATCGTCTGGTACACCACTTCCACCTCCCCACGCCAATCGATATCTTCAGGACTGACCATGCGACTGATCTCCGCTGAGATTTGATCATCGGTGAAGTCCTCGTAGATACGCTTTACCTGGTTGATACGTTCATCACTTGGCTTCTTCAGTTCAGCCTTACACGCTTGATAAACCTGCTCAAGCAGGTTGTTATTTCCACTGCGCTTGATAAGATTCACCGCAGCCTGGAAAGCAATAAACTTACCCAACTCCGACATATCAATGCCATAACAATCTGGGTAACGAATCTGAGGAGCAGTTGAGCAAATCACAATCTTGCGTGGATTTGTTCTCGCAAGAATCTTAAGGATCGACTCCTTCAAGGTAGTTCCTCGAACGATAGAATCATCAAGAGCCACTAGAGCGTCGCCTTCTTTCACGAGATCATAGGTGATATCATAGACGTGCGAAACCAACTGCGCGCGGCCTTTTTCTTGCGAAATAAAGGTGCGCATCTTGATATCTTTGTGCACCGCTTTCTCACCGCGTGGCCAATTACGCATGATGAGCCCATCGAGTAATTCCTCGGTAAGCTCACCTTTTTGTGAAGCCTCTAAAATCTCTGCTCGCACCTGCTGCCGACGAAACAATCTTAACCCGTCCAGAAAACCATAGTAGGCTGTTTCGGCGGTATTGGGAATAAAGGCGAAAACCGTCTTGTCAAAATCTTCACCAATAGATTTGTAGACTTGATCAACCAATGCTGCCCCCATCGCCTTACGCTCGCGGTAGATCGCTGGATCATTTCCTCGAGAAAAATAAATACGCTCGAAAGAACATGGGCTCTTGGGACGCTCATCGTGGAAACTCTCCGTGCTCTTGCTTCCATCCCGGCGCACAATCGTCACCGTGCCGGGCTCCACCTCTTTGACATTTTCTTTATTTGACTCAAAGACCGTCATCAGCGGTACACGCTCAGAGGCAAACGCGATCACCTCATCATCTTCGTATACATGACATGGGCGAATACCGCGAGGGTCACGCATCACGAACATATCTCCGTTACCGACCACTCCACTAATAGCGTAACCACCATCCCATGGGTCAGCTGATTCTCTGATGATTGAGGGAAGATCTATTTGATCAGAAATGAGACCAGGAATCTGGCGACCATCGACACCCTCATCACGTAGCTTGTGGTAGAGATCCGTGTGATGCTCATCAAGGTGGAAGCCGATCTCCTCCAACACCGTCTGGGTATCCGTGCCAAATACTGGATGCTGACCACGGTCCATCAACTTGCTATTGAGCTCGCCGGTGTTGGTCATATTAAAATTACCCATCACCATCAAAGTACGAGTAGGCCAATTTGAACGGCGTAAATAAGGGTGGCATGAACCAGAATCAAACTCACCAGAGGTGCCATAACGCAAGTGCCCTATGAGCACTTCCCCGCCAAAATCAAACTGCTGTTTAACTGATTCTGGATTCTCAGGGTCAAGTATCCCCTTTCGAGCCATCTTGTTGAAGCTCTTTAACTCTTTACGAAAGACAGACGCCATGGAGTCTCGAGCCGCATCACGACGTCGAAATACATAGGGCTGGCCGAGTGGCATGTTCAACTTAACACAGCCAATCCCGATACCGTCTTGGCCGCGGTTGTGCTGTTTCTCCATGAGGAGGAATAGCTTATTTACGCCCCAAAGGGCTGTCCCATACTTGTCTTTGAAGTATGACAACGGTTTTTTAAGCCGGACTACCGCAATACCACACTCGTGTTTAATAGGGTCGCTCATGAAAAAATCCGTATTCGATTAGCAATGAACTCGCTCAGCTTTCCATGCTCACCCTGACGCCCTCCGCGTCCGTGATAGTGCCTATTTTCACACCCCCAGGCCCAGCAGACATGATCTGCTCCGCCTCATCAGGCGTGACGATCACAACCCAACCAAAGCCCATATTGAATGTGTGGAACTTATCTTCAGAGTCAACGTATTCGAAAACTTTCTCCATCGCGGCATTTTTCCAATGCGGAATCACCACATCAGCACCATGGTTAGGTAACAAGCGCTCGAGGTTTTCTGGAAGTCCACCACCTGTAATGTGTGCCATTGCGCGCGGCTTGACCCCAGCTGCTTTGATATCAGCAACAACATCATGATAAAGTCGCGTTGGAGCAAGCAGGCTGACGATTTCCTCCTTGGAGAAGGCTTCGCCGTGCTCTTCGAGCACACGTCGAATCAGGCTCCATCCGTTGGCATGTGGCCCATCAGAATGGTAACCAATCAAAACATCACCAGTAGCAATCTGTGTAGGGTCGATCAAATCTGGCTTCTCACAGCAGCCAATACAAAATCCTGATAGCTCAACAACATCCTCTGGCACAATACCGGGCATTTCCGCTGTTTCTCCCCCTGCCAGAATGCAACCGCAATCCTCAAGGTAATCGCACATGCCGGCAATCAAGCGAGTGATCAATGGCTTATCTAAGGCTGATATACCAATGTAGTCGAGAAACATCAAAGGGTCACCTCCAGTGGTGAGTATGTCGTTTACACTCATCGCCACCAGATCTTTACCTGCGGCCTCGAGCTGGTCGTGCTCAAGCAAAAGTTCTAATTTAGTGCCTACCCCATCACAACCAGTGACCATAACAGGCTGCTGGTAATCACTGAGATCATAAGCTGCCGCGAATAGCCCAAAAGCACCGTAAAGCTGCCGTTGGTTCTGAGTCCTGCGAACATGGGTGCCGATATCGCCGACGAGGGCGGCAGCTTCCCTGGTGTCCACACCTGATTCCTTATAGGTAAGTTTTCCCGACATAAGTGGATGGCCAATGGCTAATGAAGACGCTTTGTAGCAGTATCGCTGAGAGTGGCAATGGTTTATTTCAGCTTCTCATCGAGAACCTGCTTTTTACCTAGCCAACATCCATAACAAGGACTTTTTCCCACCAGTCTTTGAAGGCGTCCACAAACACATCATGGGCCGCATCTGCCTGATAAACATTGTGATCATCCATAGTTTCAAAGCGCATCGATAGAGCATAATCAAAACTCTTATCGGTCACCGGCCGCTCAGGCGTCTCTGCTGATTGCCCCCAAATACCTCCTGCGACCTCCTTGATTTGATACAAATCCGCTAAACCTTTCTCAAACAAATTACGATCGGCCGCATTCTTTCTCTCCTCCTTAAGCCAGAAATATACATGATGTTCCATAGGCACTATCCTTCACCCCACCTCATGCTCTGCCAAGCACGAACACGGCTAAATGACATCCGTGTATGGATCGTAGTGCACAGGATGATCGTCGTCGTCTGCCGCAATATCTGGCAAACCCTCACCTGACTGGACAATTTTCTTCTCGGCACGAGCGGGGAACCTAGCGAGGGCAATGTGGAATAAGGCATCACCCTCATCAATTTGACCCACATTAGTGCGGCCAATGAGAATACCCGTCTGGCTCGACACAATTTCCTCTTCATAATCACCAAAGGGATCTGCTACAAAACCAAGCACATCCCCCTTCTTCACAGCTTTACCAAGAGCAATCAACGCCGTGAAAATCCCGCCAACTTGAGCACGTTCCCAATGCCCTTTTGCACATACCACCGCGTGTTTAGCGCTCTTTTTTGCGGCAGCTGGGCGTTTTGGAAGCATACCCATGTGCCTCATCACTGCCTGCACGCCCCTCTTGCCAAAACGGATAGATGCTGTGTCCAGTCTGAGTGCCTCACCACTTTCATAGAGAATCACAGGAACCCCTGCTTCGTTACAGGCCGCCCGGAAAGTCCCCGCCTGGGTTTCGGTGGTGAGAGTCACAGGCGAGCCAAAAGCCTGCGCTAACTCCAGAGAAGCTTCATCGTTAGCAGTGACGCGAACTTGAGGAAGATTAGCCCGATTCACTGCTCCAGTATGCAAATCAACAACCGCATCGCAGAGTGGCAGCAACTCACTGGTCAAAACATGCGCCAGTCGACCACCGAGCGACCCCTTAGGTGAGCCAGGAAATAGCCGGTTCAAGTCACGCCGGTCGGGCAAGTATCTTGACCTATTTGAAAAAGCCGGAACGTTGACAATAGGCACTGCAATGAGCGTACCCTTGAAGCGTTTTCTTAAACTAGGCGAGTTGACTAAACGTCGTATAACTTCCGCACCATTGATCTCATCACCGTGAATACATCCGGTGACCATCATCGTAGGACCATCCGTCTTACCCCTAATGACCCATGCACGCATTGTTACCGGCTCATGTGTGGTAAGAACCCCCACAGGAAGGCTGATCAGCTTACGCTCCCCCGGCTTAATGACCTGTCCTTGAATTTCGAGCTCCATCATCGACTTAGAAAAGTGTGTTCTATGCATCGGATTATGTCGAAAAAAATCACACACCAACCCAGAATTTACCAAATGCAATCACCAGCGGCATAGTTATTAGGCTCACGATGGTTGTCGCCATCACTGCATTGACAGCGACATCCGTGCGACCCCCATAGTGACGTGATAGCACAATAGGAAACATACCCGAAGGTAGAGCGGCCTGAATAACCAACACCTGCTTCAACTCCACACCTAGCGGTAAATATTTAGCGCAGACTAACATCATCACAGGTATCAGCGCCAAGCGTGCCAACACAGCTCCGGCACCATGCTTCCAATCAAACTTCATATTGCCTAGCAAATCGCATATCGCCGTGCCCACGAGCAATAAACTCATGGGAATCGCACATACTCCTATCGTTGAGAAAAGATCAAGCATCATGCTGGGCACGTATTGATCAGTTTCGGTCTGCATGACCAGAATACCCAGAATAACGGCCAAGATAGGCCCCTTTAAAAACACCTTCCAAGAGGGTCTAGCAATACCCGACAACAACATCAGCAGCACCGTCCACATGGCAAACTCAACTCCCAAATTATGGGTGAACAATATTGCCATGACATCGTCATTCTTAGGGTACAGGTAAGCCACTAAAGGAATGGCAATAAACCCGTAGTTCTGCAAGCCGGCCGACACCGCAAAAGTCCTGCGACCGCTACCTACCTTCAAGCCAATCAGTGGAGCCAACATATACGACAAAAATGCTCCAAGGACGATAAAACCAAAACCAGCTCCAGCTGATGACCACAGTAACACTGGATCACGCAAAACCTCTGCGGCCAGCATTTTGTCGAGAATAAGACAGGGGTAAAATACATAGACAGCCAGCACCATCAGGCCCTTGTCCATCTTAGGTCGCATCACCCCAACGCGTCTCAATATAGCACCCAGCAATACCACCAGATAAACTGGAATGGCGGCCTGCAAAACCATGAGACTCTCGTGCATGGGCGAATTCTAGACACAGCCAGACCAGCACTCAACCTATCTCTGGCAGAACTCAAGCTTCCGATTAACACCAATATCATGACAGCGCTCCATCAACATAAATCTTGCTCTGCATGGTAGGTTTTTTAGCATCTGAGCCACGTGATCGACGCCCACCATTATTTTTGGAAATACCGACCTGCTGACTTCCCTTGGATCACGGAGGAGATGAAGCTCTTGCAGCAAGACTACAAAGTCGACGAGTTTGAACTCGAGCTCGAATTTAGCGGCATCGACCAAGTCATCTCTGTTCAGTCACGGCGCAACGACCGCGAGAACCATTTCCTATTAGAGCAGGCAAAAAAATCTGACAACCTTGTCGCTGGCATTGTTGGCTGGGCTCCGCTTGATGCGAACGAAATCCGAGTCTTTCTCGATCAGTATCTTCACGAGCCAATGCTCAAGGGAGTGCGGGAAATCATCACCGGAAGCCCTGAGGGAAAGTTTCTCAACAACCCGGACTTTGATCATGGGATGACGGAGCTTCTTCGACACAATCTCGCCTTCGACCTCATGGTATCAGAGCAGCAATTACCCGCTGCCATTGCCTTCGCCGACCGACACCCAGATCAACGCATGGTTCTCAACCACTGCGGATGCCCTCAAATTGACGCCCACCCATCCTCGGCATCATGGGCTCACTCGATTCGTGAGCTTGCCCGCAGACCACATGTTTACTGTAAACTATCCGGCTTAAGTAGCCAACTCCCATCCAACATAGGCAGATCAAACCACAGCCAAATTCTCAGCCCTTATTTTGACACCGTATGCAACGCATTCGGCCCTGATAGAATGATGTATGGTTCAGATTGGCCTGTTTGCAAGTTAACCACCACTTACCCTGCGTGGCTAAACACCGTAGACGACCTCATCATCACCCTTAGTGAGAGTGAAAAAAACGCGATTCACCAAGACACTGCCGTTCGCTTTTATCAACTGTAAGTTAGACCGAACATCCAACTACCGTCCTGCTCATGGATCAAGCGTATTGCGCTCTGGCAATGGCAAGCACATCATCATAGGGCAAGCGTTCTAGCATGCCCCATTCACGATGGCTATACAGTCGATACCTCATCATGGCGGGGCTGTATATGCCACACAGAAAGCGCGCTAGCCTCTCTGGACTTGATAGTGCAGGGCGCTTTTCACTGACCAAGGACTGAATCCGCTCCAGCTCATGCAAGCCCATCTCCTCCGTCTTCGAAACTGGTAGTTTTCGAGGGATCGACTCTGCTGTGCATGCACTGCAACGACCACATGCTTGTGCCAATACCTCTCCAAAATAACCCACCAGAGCAGCCGCCAAGCAACGACGTGATACCGCCATCTTAAACACTGCATCGATACGAGCCATGTCATGGCCACTGTGCTTCTCAAAGGCCTCCATCATCTCACCGACGAGATCAGCAAGGTTCGCTGGCTCTCTTTTGACTCGGTAATGAATAAGGCTATGACTGAGCTTGAGCCTGACCTCACCTCCCCCTTCAAGCTCACGCAAGACCTTGAGCAAGCGATTCATTCTAAGGACATCATCGCCCGCAAGCTCTAGCAAGTTAACCCTTTGCTTACTGTCCATCAAATCCGCCAAGACAGCTTGCGTTTGCTTCGGAAATCCACTCAATATTCTCTGGCGAGCAGCCGCATCCCAGCGCAGGGGCACGACATGGCACCACATCCACGAACCTCCATCAGGAACAATCCAGCCATCGCTCTCAAGGCGCGCCAGGAGAACATCCAATAATTCCATTGGAACATCATTTAAGGTACTCAAGTTGTAGCGCGACAATATCGCTCGCTTACCTTGAGAAAAAAGATTCTGCAAAATCGCCTCCGTCGCCTTTCGGCCCGGCTGCTTTGCCATCACTAAACTTTGTAGCGCAGACTGATCATCACCATTGATGATCATACGACAATGACTCAATTGCCCATCACGTCCTGCCCTACCACTTTCCTGAATCCATCCCTCGGGCGACTTTGGAGGATGGTAGTGGATCACACTACGCACATCAGGCATATCAACGCCCATACCAAATGCAATCGTAGCACAGATCACAGGAAAGCGATGACTCAAAAACCCATCTTGAACTTCCGCTCGAGCGTCGGCTGGCATTCCTGCGTGATAGGCACGTGCATTGATACCAGATTTTGACAACATAGACGCTAGCTCCTCAACATCACCCCGACGGGTAGCATAGACAATGGCTGGAGTTCGCCCTGCTAACTGAAGAGCAGCCAATAGAGCCTGTTGCTTTTTCTCCCCACGACAAGCCTCCACTTCAAAAACGAGATTCTCGCGGAAAAAAGACGTCTGCACATGATCCTTTTTGAGAATTTTAAAGGCTTGGCGAATGCTCCTTGCTGTCTCTTTCGACGCGGTCGCAGTCAGTGCGAGTATGACCTTTGGCTTCAATGAACGAACCAACTTAGGCAAGCGAATATAGGACGGTCTAAAACTATGGCCCCATTCCGAAATACAGTGCGCTTCATCAATGGCAAGGAGAGCAATACCCGACTGCCTCAGTAGCTGCTGCATGGTCGGCTCGAGCAGACGCTCCGGTGATAGATAGAGCAACTTCAGCTTGCCCGATTGAATTTCCGCTGAAGTCCGCTCCAACTCTTCGGCCGAGCTGGTCGAATCCACCCGAGCACACGGTATTCCCATCTTTGCCAAGCCTTCCACCTGATCTCGCATCAGCGCAATCAACGGAGAAACAACAACGCTTAGCCCTTCCATGCACATTGCTGGTAGCTGGTAGCAGAGCGACTTACCACCACCAGTAGGCAAGACCGCGAGTGTGTTACGCAAGTCCATGACGCGCTCGATAACATCCCTTTGACCAAGCCTAAGTGACTCATGACCGAAGTAATCCCTCAGCACCTCATCTGTGTGCAGCTCACTCACACCTTACCCTGATCAAGCATTTCCCCCGCCAGCTTGAGCGCATGAATCATCGAGCTCGCATCAGCTAATCCCTTCCCTGCGATATCGTATGCCGTGCCGTGATCCGGACTGGTACGCGGCTTTGGCAAGCCCAAGGTAACGTTCACCCCTGAATCAAAATCCAACAGCTTCAGTGGAATCAATCCTTGATCATGATACATGCAGAGAACCGCATCATACTCACCATCCGCTGCGGGCCTGAAAATTGTATCAGGAGGATGCGGGCCACTGTAAATAGCCCCATCACCAACTTGCTGTAATTCATCAATGGCTGGCTTGACGATCTCCTCGTCCTCAGATCCAAAAGCTCCATTTTCTCCTGCATGAGGATTAAGACCGCAAACAGCAACTCTGGGTGACTGCGTGCCCCGCTGTCGGCAAAAACCCGCCAGCAATTTTCCGACACGCACAATCTCCCCGCGCCGCAGCAGGCTAGGCACTTCAGCAAGTGGCACATGGATAGTCACAAGTGCTACTGTAAGATGCTTGCCCGTCAAACACATCGCATGATTATCACACCCAAGACGCTCAGCAAAAAACTCTGTTTGTCCGGGGAAATGAAATCCAAGCTCGTGCAAACCCTCCTTACCTACAGGAGCCGTTACCACCGCATCTATTTCCCCGTTTTTTAGCATGTCAGCTGCCTCTTCCAAAGCCGCGAGGGCAGCCTCAGCCGTCCTTTGAGTCGGCTGACCAGGCACAGCATCTACCACCTCACCAATCATCTGATAGCTATATGCAGAGCTCAACTCACCCGATGCAAGTGCAGCCGCAACCACTTCCGGGCCGATCCCAGCTTGGTCGCCCCGTGTGATGCCAATTGTCGCCTTACCCTGCTCACTCATCATGATGACGTATCATTCTATGAGATGCTAATAAGATCAACGAGAATAAGAGAAGGGTTGCATGACGCAGGATATGGCGCGTATAGTTTACCTATCAGTCATGGCCACTCAAGGCACCAACGCATCAAAACCCAACGCCGCCCAAGCTAAGAAAGATTATGCGGGCATCCTACCCAAGAAGGGCTGGCCCCGTAGGAACTACCACTTCCTTCGCCACCGCTTGTTGCCTCAGGTATTCCAGAAACGTAACGGCTCGAGCCGTGAACCTATCCCCCACCCACCTGAGGCTGGTAAAATCCGTATTACTTGGATTGGACACGCATCCTTTCTAGTCCAGTTTCCTGATCACGCAGTAATCATTGACCCTAACTGGGCCAACTGGCACGGAGTTGTGAAAAGGCAAAGAGCACCGGGTCTCGGTCTCAAGCTGATGCCGCTGGTTGATCTCGTCATGGTGACCCATGCTCACTTTGACCACTTGCACAAAAAAAGCCTTAAGATCCTCGAATCTCATGAAGGCATTGTCGTTCCCTCAGGCAGTGGCGAGCTGGTCAAAAAACTCGGATTCAAAAGCGTTCATGAGATGTCCGTCTGGGACGAGCTCGTCTTTGATGACCTTACAGTCACCCACACCCCGAGTCATCACTGGGGTGCTCGCTACCTACATGACACCCACCGTGATTATGGCGGCTACATGGTGTCGTCAGGTGACTGTAAAGTATTTCACTGCGGTGATAGCGCCTACTTTAATGGCTTCAAAGAAATTGGCAAACACCACACACCAGATGTCGCGCTTATGCCGATAGGCGCCTATGACGCCCCAAGCGGAAGAGACGTTCACATGAACCCAGAGGAAGCTATTCGAGCATTTATCGAGATGGAGGCGGGCATACTCATCCCAATGCACTACGGCACCTTCCCCCTGGGCAACGAACCTTACCACGAACCTGTCGAACGCCTTGTGGCTGAAGCTGAGCGCCTCGGCGTCGCCGATCGCGTGCTCGTGCTCGAGGAGGGAGTCGGCATTGAAGTCGAATGCTTAGCGGAGACCAAAAGCTGAGACCTCTCACAAGTCAAAAAGGTGCGCCCGCAGCAGCCATGCAATCTCATGCATAGCAATGATCCCGCAATTACCGTCTTGCAGTTTTATATTATTTAAGTAATCTTAAACATCTTTCCTTATCAGCCCGCCGCCCGGGCTCATGTATAGCATGAGATCTTCCAGACAACCTATCGCTAGCCGAAATAGGCGAACACGTAGCCGCAACAGCAGGCGCAGTGGCCGCCCAACCCTGCGGCAGGCATTCAACGACGCCAACCTTCGCGCCAAGCAACGTGCCAATCGACGCATGGGGAGGCGCCACGGGCTGACATCCATGCAAGCCGCGATCGCCGGCACTGCTGATGATGGCATCATTCACCTCAACATCGGACAACGAATGCTCCGTTGGTTGACAGCTCTCTTGCTATTGCCGTTCTGCGCTATTACCACACGCGCTTTACTAAACGTCGGAGCCTCATCACATGATCAAAGCACCTTCTGGCGAGACCTCATAACCTCCGAGCACTTTCTCTATTTTGGCATTGGGTGCGTATTGATGATGGGCTGGTTTTTCACCGGTCTGCTGGAGCGGCTGTTTCTCTACTTTTATGTTCTCGGACATGAGCTCACCCACGCACTGTTTGTCTATGCATGTGGCGGTAAAGTTGGCGGCATTCACGTCACCGCAGATGGCGGCTATGTGATGACCAACAAGAGCAACGCACTGATCGCGCTGTCCCCGTATTTTGTCCCCTTCTGGACTGTTGTCATCTTGGGGATTTCCACCGTTATTGGATTATTTTATCAGATCCCCCATCACGATCACGCATTATACTTTCTAGTGGGCTTCAGCTGGTCTTTCCATCTACTATGGACCTTATGGATGATTCCACGAGATCAACCCGACCTGAAAGAGAACGGAGTCTTCTTTTCCCTCGTGGTCATCTATCTCGCCAACGTGATTGTCATCTCCATTCTTTTGTGCCTCGCATTAGATAATTTATCCTGGGGACATTGGTCTGATGAGTTTTATGAATCGTGGGATTATCTGAATAATTTTGTACGTAAACTTGATATTTTAGGCATCTAAATCACACGGATGATATAAATATCAAAAAAGTATGACTTTTTAGTTGCGCTTTTTCAAAAACTTTGTATCTTTAAAACATCGCTCAGCAATGGGCGACATTTGGGGGGGAACAGCTCCGTCAGCAAAGTCTTAGGACAGCGTTGACGGGGCTGTCATTTTTTACCCCTGTTACCCTCAGTAACAATCAAGCTAACGGCTTTTTTCTCTAAGCTGGACGATGCAGCTCAGCTGCCCAGGCATCATGCGAAGCCATTCTCATCCTCCGGCACTGGAGGGATCAGATCATCACGGAGCAACAGACGCTCAATGGATAAGTCATCGAGTAAACTCTCCGACGTTTGCTGGATAACCGACGCGTAGGGTGTAATGCGATCCACTTCAGCAATGGCTGCATGCACCATCGATGAAATAATATCCGCGTCAAATTTATCACGCTCAAAAATATTGGTAATGCGGAACATCAATTGTTCACGATCCAGATCATACTCTAAGCTTCCGAGAGTCAGCTTTTTGTTTGCTCTGGCGAGCAACTCAAGAATAGGCAGCTCATGCTCCATTTCGACACTCATGGGAGCTTCCCCCACGATCGAAATAGCATTGATCTGAGGAAACGCCTGCGCATGTAAATGCACTTGGGTGTGATACGCTTCGAATACCGTTCGAATGACATCCTTGCCTTCGAGGTGCTCAAACTGCCAGCCTTGCTGACCAAACGCATCCATTACGGACTGAATCTGAATTGATGTTGGGCGCATACGTGGCGGTATTAGTTCCTGCTGGCCGGCAATTAGTCAATGCCCATAGCACATTTTTCGCAGAACCTATCATCAAGAAGCTTCCGCTTCATGCTCATGTTTTAATTGCTTAATCTGATCACGCAAATGAGCCGCTCTCTCAAACTCAAGCTTTGCTGCAGCTTCGCGCATTTCCTCTTCCAGCTCGGAGATCACGCTTAGGACATTGTAGTCAGCCTGATCATCTGCAACTAACCCTTGGTTCAACTCCTCCGCCGCATCTTTATTGGACTGATTTTGGCTAAGGCTGGCCTGCACAGCACGAACTACACTCTGTGGCGTAATGCCATGTTTCTCATTGTGCTCAATTTGTCGAGCACGTCGATACTCAGTAATATTGATTAGCGCTTGTATCGAATCGGTCACCTCATCGCAAAATAGCACACACTCTCCCTCTGCGTGGCGAGCAGCACGGCCCGCGGTTTGAATAAGCGCGGTTTCATTACGAAGAAAGCCTTCTTTGTCGGCATCGAGAATACATACCAATGAGACTTCCGGAAGGTCCAGCCCCTCTCGCAGCAAGTTAATACCGACCAGCACATCAATCTCAGCTGCTCGCAGCGAGCGAAGAATTTCAACACGCTCAATAGCACCGACATCAGCATGGATATAACGCACTCTAAGTCCTGTCTCTTGAAGGTAATCTGCTAGATCTTCTGCTGTTTTTTTGGTCAAGGTGGTTACTAGCACCCGCTCATCACGATCAACTCTCTCGCGACACATATCGATCGTTTCATCAATCTGCCCTTTGAGCGGTTTGAGTGTGAGAATAGGATCAAGAAGCCCCGTCGGCCGGATGATCTGCTCGACCACCAAATTGGAACCCGCGGCACTCACATCAAAGTCAACCACATCCTCGTCTGCCCCGCTGGGGCGGATTGTCTTGCGGATTTTTTTAAGCGCTTGTGCAGCAGATAACTCACCACGTTTCCAAGGGATGTATTTTTTATTATCAGGACGAGAGTTGATAAATTCAAAGGGGCCGGGTGTTGCGGAGACATAGACACGCTCATTGGTCATCTCCATGAATTCAGCAAATTTAAGCGGCCGGTTATCGAGCGCACTAGGAAGCCTGAAGCCGTGGTCAACCAAGGTCGTCTTACGACTTTTATCTCCTTCATACATACCCCCTACTTGCGGCACGCTGACATGACTTTCGTCCATTAGCAGCAGGTAATCATCGGGAAAGAAGTCGAGCAAAGTGTAAGGTCTCGCTCCTGGGTCACGCCCAGTAAGGTGACGCGAGTAATTCTCAATACCTTGGCAAAATCCCATTTCCTGCATCATCTCGATGTCAAAATCAGTACGCATTCGGATTCTTTGCGCCTCGATAAGCTTTCCCTTATCCTCAAACCAGCTCACCCTCTCCGCGCACTCCTGCTTGATGGCACGCACTGCATTA
The DNA here is from genome assembly GCA_965657565.1 of Oceaniferula sp. Taxonomy (GTDB): domain Bacteria; phylum Verrucomicrobiota; class Verrucomicrobiia; order Verrucomicrobiales; family Akkermansiaceae; genus Oceaniferula. The sequence goes on along the minus strand of CBFHPA010000022.1, from coordinate 11,122 downwards.
TTGAGCTTCTCCTTCTCTGTGACAAACTGCTTGGCGGGGAAGAAAGTGTGGCTATCGAGGGTGTCGACTCGGTTTCCGGTTAACACATCAATTTCAGAAATACGCTCAACCTCATCGCCGAAAAACTCAACTCGAATGGCTGTTTGTTCCAAATACGCAGGATGAACTTCGACAACATCACCACGAACCCGAAACTGCCCCCGCGAAAAAGCAATATCATTGCGCTCGAACATCAAGCTGACCAAACCGGCAAGAAACTCCTCTCGATCAAGCTCATCTCCAACTTTTACAGGAATCATCATATTCTGATAATCTTCAGGAGAGCCAAGACCATAGATACATGAGACCGAAGCCACGACGATGACATCATCACGAGTGATGAGCGAACCCATCGTACTGAGCCTCAAACGCTCAATCTCATCATTTACTGAGCTATCCTTTTCAATGTAGGTATCAGACCGAGGAATATACGCCTCTGGCTGGTAGTAATCGAAATAAGAGACAAAATACTCAACCGCATTATCTGGGAAAAAATTCTTAAGTTCTGAATACAACTGAGCAGCCAACGTCTTATTGTGACTCATCACCAAGGTAGGTTTACCAGTGCGTTCGATGATGTTTGCCATGGTAAATGTCTTACCTGACCCTGTAACGCCCAAGAGCGTCTGATGCCTGTTACCAGCCTCGACTGACTTTACCAGTTTTTCGATCGCAGGCGCTTGGTCTCCCGATGGTTGGTATTCGCTATGAAGGGTGAAAGGCAAGAGTCTGGTTGGTGGTGAGTTCTCATCATCAAATAGCACAGGTTTCCTTATTGAACAAATGCCGATATCGACGCACAAAAGAATGCGTGACCGAAGATGAAAGAACAACTTTCAGCAAGAAGATGCAGGACCTGATTCTTCCCCCTGGTCCGAAAACTGTCGTCGACCCTGAGAAAGAACTTCGCTTCACGCGTATGGCGCAGGCTCCTCTCTTCTATTTCATGAGCGCTCTAGCTGTCGCAGCAGCCGTCGGTATTATTATCTTATCCACTCAGAAATGGGGCATGAACCCCCCTCCCATGCGTCAATGGTGGTGGCTCATCGTCCCCGACATCTTCATAGGATGGTGGTTTTTCCGTCTCGGCTTACGTTGCAACCAATATGCCTACCTGATACTGACCCCGCTGGGATTAGAAATTTTTCCTTTTTTCAACGCCCGCAGAAACCTGCGAGTCATCTACTGGACACAAATAGCCGAGATAGAACATAGCAACGGCAAGCTCACCATGCATTTCTCTGAGCAAAAAAATAGCGGTGTCGTAATCTCGCTGAGACCAATTCCACCAAGACAACGAAAGCTCCTAAGGCAGGCTCTGGATGGCCGTATGCAACAATCCAAGGAACTGGAGAGATAGCCGGCAACACATCTTGTTATGGCACTAAAAAGCCACGCCTTGATGGCGTGGCTTGATTTAAATAGGTGGATAAACGACTCGCCACTCTTAGAGAGCTAACGAGCAGAACCTGAGAGTACTCAGATTAGTTCACAGCAACAGCATCGTTGCCGGTCTCACCGGTACGGATGCGGATAGCTGATTCAACTGAGGAAATGAATACCTTACCGTCACCGATCTTACCGGTGTTGGCGCTCTTGACAATGGCCTCTGCAACTGTTGCAGAATCCTCATCGTCCACGATGATTTCAATTTTCACCTTTGGGAGAAAATCAACAGTGTATTCACTACCGCGATAGATCTCGGTATGACCTTTTTGGCGTCCGAATCCCTTAACTTCTGTAACAGTCATTCCTTGAACACCTACGTCTGCGAGGGACTCCTTAACTTCTTCAAGCTTGAAAGGCTTAATAATGGCTTCGATTTTTTTCATAATGGTCAGTGGTTGGTAAATAATGGTTTGTGATTTATATATCAAGCAAGCATCGTGCCAAGTTGGAAAGATACTGATTATATTTCTTGTTTTTTACCCCGATTTTACGCGTATTTGCATCAATCAGGCTCTTTTTTTGGCAAATCTCCCGCCGGGAAGCTGGCATACTAATCCTTGAATCTCAAGTTTTAGCAGCAATGCATTAACCTCTGGAAGGGGTAACTCGGTGTTTTTGAGGATTTCATCAACCCTCATGGAATCATTACCAAGTGCATCATGAATCAGTCGCTCAGAACCGTCAAGCTCTGGAAATACTTGCCCAGAATCTACATTGTCAGATTCACCAAGTGCACTCTCTAGAGGTAGCAGCGAAAGGTCATCCACTATATCTTGACCACTTGTAATCAGCGTTGCCCCCTCACGAATGAGAGCATTACAGCCAGCAGACGAAGGCCGATCAATTTGACCAGGAACCGCATAAATCGGCCGACCTAGCTCACCAGCAAGATTTGCTGTGATTCGCGCCCCTGACCATTCGGGACATTCGACAACCACCACCGCACGCGACCATGCAGCCACAATACGATTGCGCATGGGAAAAGTTTTTTTACTTGGTGAGGCATTCAAGGGAAATTCCGACACCACCGCACCATAACCTGAGGCTATTTTTTCGGCCAAGGCCATATTTTCTGGTGGATATACCTGACCCAAGCCGGATCCAATCACCGCAATGGTGCGACCGCCCGCCGCCACAGCACCCTCATGAGCGTGGGTGTCAATCCCCCTGGCCAAACCAGAAACAATAGTAAAGCCGCTGCTCGCTAATTGGAACCCAAACTGCCGAGCTGTCTGAATACCGTAGTGGGATGTTTTGCGAGAACCTACAATAGCCAGCGCATGACAATCCGCAGGGCTCAACTTTCCCCACACATACAGTGCCAGTGGTGGATCATAGCTCTGCCTCAGACCACTGGGGTATTCTTGGTCTTCAAGAGTAAGAATAGAGAGTCCCCGACGCTCGACCTCCTCCAACTCAGCCACCAAGTCGATTTTCTTTTCCCAATCATTGATGATCCCCGCAGACTCTGCACCGATCCCTTGCACACCCATGAGCTTATCTTGGGTTTGGGTTAATATGCTACTCGCACTGCCAAAGCGATCCATCAGTCGACGCACTCTCACAGGCCCTATTCCAGGCAGCATATTGAGCGCAATTAAGGCCTCACGACAATTCATCATATCAACCTAACAGATTAAAACGCGATGCCAAATCCCAAATAAAACAAAACGGCAAACCATCCAGCACGACGCAAAAAAACTCCCGTCGCTATGAGCGAAAGGAGTCTTGAAAGTTCCGGATGATTTCCGGATGGCATCGCCATCAAGCGCGACCTGATTAGGACTTGAGCTTGGGCTTGCCTGCGCGGCGTACTGAGCCGAAACGCTTCTGAAACTTGTCGATGCGTCCCTCGGTGTCCACAAACTGCTTCTGGCCTGTGAAGAAAGGGTGTGAATCGGAGGTGACACCCATTGAGATAATGAAGTGGTCAACACCGTCGATTTGCTCCACCTTGTCAGACTTGGCAGTTGAACGTGTGATAAAACGCACGCCTGTTGTCATGTCCTGGAAAGCAACTGGATGATAGTCAGGATGAAAATCTTGTTTCATGATTAATATATGTTGTTACCACCACGTTTCCAGCGCAGCGGGATGGGGAAAATGCATTATTTAAACGTCGTGTCAAGTCGTTACCTTCATTTTGATAACTTCGAATTACCATATTTCGATATTTTACCGCATTTGGCTTCCTTTATGCAGCACCGCTGAGCTAATCGCCCATTTTGAGCAAGATAGGCAAGTTGGGCCTAGAAGTAGCTAATCAACTCGCCTTTGTGCTCTGAGCCTGACTTCTTAAAAAGGATGTAGGTATTTTGAGCATCCCGCCAGCGGGCCACATCACACTTGGTAACCTTGCAATGGTAGCAATCCTTCATACTCACCTCAGAGATTGCTGGTAGCCTTTTATCGCGAATATTGGTGTTACTCACTATGATAAGATAAAGATTGGGCCCAGTCTGCTCGGAGAAGCACACCATGGAGGCGCTTTTCGCTCCCGGTAACTTGATCTCCTTACAGCCATTACAGCTCAGTTTCTGGATTCCCGCTGGAAGAGTATTCGGAGTAGGCAACTGTTGATCCGTTAGCCATGCACGAATACGTTTTGGATCTCCCTCTTTGACATCATACTCGAAACTTGCATTGAGTAAGTTTTCGGCATGGTGCTGCACCTCATGAGATTTAAAAAGCTCACCTGAAGATGGTGCCAGAGGTGTGAGCTTATAAGCTAAAAACGCACCCACCAGCAATGCAGCTGCCATGGCGACCAAACTACTAGACTGCTTGCGCAATTTTTTTTCCTTCGAGCGCTCAACATGTCTACCTGATGGAGGAACAACCCTTTCCTGCTGAACGAGCATAGCTGTCAAAAGCTCATCGCGCAGACCTTTGGGCGGCTGAATGCCAGCAACCGCAGCCACAAAAAGCTCATCTAAAGCATCATTACCTTCAACATCTTCAGGCTGATCTTTTTTCATCACATCGATAATGTGATCTCTGAGCTCAGCAGGTATTTCAACATCGGAAAGAGCCGATGCAAAAGCTGCATCCTCAGCACGCTCTCTAGCTAACCATTCGCCCAGCTCAGGGTTCTCTGCGGCCAGACGAAGCGCACTGGCAAAATCCGCATCAATAATATCAGACCCGTTTGGCCGAAAGCTCTGCAAAATAAATTGAGCCTGTTGCTTATCCATAGTTCTCAATGTTGTTAAGGTTTAACTCGATGACATTACTGACTTCGCCTGATGGTGTGGTGAGCATTTTCTCACGGAGCTGTTTCTTTCCTCTCGAAATGCGAGACATGACAGTGCCGATCGGCACCTCCAGAATCTCAGCAATTTCCTTATAAGAGTGTTGCTGAATATAGAAGAGAGTCAGAGGAGCCCTGAAGGTCTCATCCAATTGACCCAGCAGAGCAATGGCATGCTTACCGTCTAAGGCTCTGGCATTATCATCTTGGTGAGCCGGTAGCTGATATTCGATGTCATCTGCACTGCTATCGACGAAGCGTTGACCTCGCCGAGCGATCGCCAGATATTCACGGTAGAGCGTGGTAAATAACCATGTTTTTGCCTTACTCCGGTCCTTCAGTTGGTGCCCCTTCTGCGCCCATATACAAAACGTTTGCTGAACAAGATCAGCTGCCGCATCTGGGTTCTTAGCCAAAGAATAGGCAAAACGGTATAATGCTTGGTAATGAGCATCAATGAGTTCTTCGAATTCAGGCATCGTGTTAATAGGAGCATCTCACAGCCCTCTTATTCCCCTGTATTTAAATTTACAGATCCAGCCTTCATCTGGACTCATTATAGATGATTGGAAACTAGAACTTCCACAATTCATACTTATCCCATGATTCGCTGGCCCGCTTGTTGCCGTTGACATAAGACTTATTGATCCACTTTTTTGCCAATGCCGGATCTTTCTCGACACCACGACCATGGTAATACGACTCACCTAGCTCATGCTGAGCCTTAGGCTGATTTTGGATAGCCGCTTTCTCAAACCACTTGAAGGCATTCTCTGAATCCTGAGCCGTACCAATGCCCTGCTGGTAATACACACCTATACTGTACTGAGCCTGTGCATGTCCGCCCTCAGCAGCTTGGCTAAACCATTTAAACGCACTGAATGGATCCTTCAGCGTGCCTTCACCATAATGGTAGCACAGGCCCAAGCTATACTGAGCTTGTGCATCTCCCTGCTGCGCTGCGATCTCGTAGAGCTCGAGGGCAACATTGGGAACGAATGTTTTCGACCCAATTCGGTCATCGTGAATCGCAGGCATGGCATCATCAGCTGGCGATGGCAAAATGTCTGGGCCAAACTCAGCCCCTTGATCCTCCTTGGCAGGCATGCCCAAAGTATCAAGATGACGCAGCCGCTCCGATCTTTCGACCCTCTTTTCGTCGGAACTCGCTGATTTGTTCACTTGGGAATGCTTGTTTTGGGACTTCATGATTAACTCGGTTACTCTAAAACATCTGGCATCACAGCGCAACACCCAAAGATGAGCTTTTCATTCTACATCAATGCTTTGATTTGGCTTCACCTTTATAGTTCTGCGCCAGAAACAGCAAGCACCTCTGCTTTTACGCTGATGGTTTCGGTCGGATATTCCCCGAGAACAAAATCATTCACATTGATGTTACCTGACGCGTCTATGACATCATCAGATGTCTTCTCAATGGCACCTTGTAAATCATTGTCCAAAATATCATAGAAGCTGAATTTAACGACAACCTCAGTCACTGGATAAGTATTGTGATTAGTCATTTGAAATTTAACCCGCATTTCCTCGAGCTCAGCCATGTTAATATCCTCTGGAGGATTGAGCCATAGCGGTTCACTAAGCACGATCGAAGCTGCAACCGGATTCAAAACGACTTTCTCGACTGGCTCCTCCACCTTGGGCGCAACCACGACCTCTTGGACAGGCTTATCCTCACCAGAGATTACATAAGCTAAAATCACCGCCAACACGACATAGCTGACAATGATCGCGATCATGTTGTCTTTTTTGGGCGGCGCCGCAATCGCTTGACCATTAACAGGATTATTTTGCATGGCTTTTGGTTAGCATAATTCGAGCTATTCTCATAATAAAAACATCGATCCGCCACACAGATTTTTACATTCGCCATGTGCCATCATCTAAAAAACAACATCTCAGCTCCACCCTCAAATACGATCAATATCTACCAATGTGGAGAGTAACAATCTGGCAAAGATTCTAAATGCTTAAAGCTGGTCGCGCAACCAATGACTGATCATCTCGGTGAGCTTTGCTTTGTGAGCTGCCTCGTTGAAGCTGTGGTCCGCACCCTCAACAAAAACGACATCAACCGCTTCACCCCGTATCGCTTGAACACACTCCGTATCCTTGGGTAGCACCACATCATCGGCCGTGCCATGAACAAGCAACCAAGGAATTGTAATGCTCTCCACCAAAGGCTCTAAGCTAACGATATGCTCACATAGATCGCTCATGAATACAGAAGAGAGCGGGCACGATTCCTCCTCCCACATCAAGCCGTTATCAGGCGTCTCATCGCCAAATTCGGTGATTGCAAATGCCTTAGTATCAACCATGCCAGCGATCGAGACGAGGGCCGTGATGCGGGCATCCTGAGCCGCTCGACTAAGCCCCACAGCCCCCCCCATACTGTGACCTATGTAGGCAATTTCGTCATACGCATCAGAGGCCGCATCAATAATTGCGCCCAGATCATTCACTTCTTTTGAAATTGTGGCGGCTCGGAAGTCACCATCAGAAGCACCATTGCCAGCAAAGGAGAATGCAAGTGTATCCAAACCCAGATCACATAGAGCCTTGGCGGTGTCGGTGATGACTGGGCGGTCTTTATCACCCGTAACACCGTGGCCAAGGATAACCAACCAGTTTGCATCGCGGCATTTTTCATTACCTGAGGTGAAGGTATAATCCAGCGTTTCTCCCTGAGAATTTTTGATCGTCTGGTTCATTGCCATCTCAATTCTTTGATTCGTTGATGTGGAATATTCGCACTCTGGACCGAGATTAATCGTTACGGCCTTTGAAGGTAAGCTCTGCAATGCCTGATTTGTCTAGTTCACCTTTTCCAATTTCGGTGAGCTTGGTGTATTGGTCAAAGGTCGCTTGGGCCAGTGGAGCATCGACACCCTGGGCGGCGGCCAAACCGAGCGCTATACCAGAATCCTTGGCCGCATGCGACGCGGAGAAATAACACTCGTGATCACGGATGATCATATCCTCAGCATCGGTTTCCAAGACACGAGAGTTTGCTCCCGTCTGGCTAAAGATATCGCATAGCATCTTGAGGTCGATACCAAGAGCATCGCCAATACCCAGACCTTCAGCAAGTGCTGCGGTATTGATATTCATCACCATATTGACCAGCGCCTTTACCTCCGAGGCTTTCCCCGCGGCACCGACATAGTGCACCGCCTTACTGAGGTCATCGAGCAGTGCCTTATTAGCATTAAAGTCAGCCTCATCTCCACCAATCATTAAAAAAAGCTCACCATTGCGCGCCTGTGGAATGCTAGATGCCATACAAGCCTCGAGGCAGGTAGCCCCGACTTGAGCAGCCGCTTCTTCGAGCTCAATATGCACTTTGGGTGTGAGTGTAGCACAGTTGATGAAGGTGTGTCCTTCTGCACCGGCGAGAAGGTTATCGTCCCCAAAAAAGATGGCGTTCATCGCCTGATCATTGGTAACAACGGTGAGAATGATATCCGCATGGGCCGTCACATCAGAGAGCTTATTATAGGCACAGGAGCCGATTTCACTGGCGAGCTCGGCAGCAAGATTCTCGTCAATATCGTAGAGTGCTGTCACCTGATAGCCCTTGTCCACGAGACAGCGCGCCATGTTCCCCCCCATGCGACCAAGACCGACAAATCCGATTGTATTATTTTTCATATGCGATGTGTTTTAGGTAAATTCGTCGACAAGGTGACACTCGACAACGAAATGTTGAAGTGCGAAATGGAAATTTAAAACACTTTGACCTCAGAAACAAAAACCCCCGCCGTGATGACGGCGAGGGGTTTCACATTGTAGTTCAGAGCCTGAACTAAAGCGCGAGACGATTAACGCTTGCGGCGCAGTATCAGGGCGAGACCACCGAGGCCGAGCAGTGCTGTGGAAGATGGCTCGGGCACGAAGAAGGCGTTGAGAACGATATCGTTGCCAATATTATCGATACTCCAGCCTACCTTCGGGTTGATGAAGGCACTATCGTCTAGGTTGAAATCACTGACATCGAAACCGCTAACGCCACCCGTGGCTGTGGCAATGGTAAAGGAGGCATATGGATCCAGGTAGGATAGACCAGTGTAATCAAAGCCATCTGCCAGGCCCGAGTTGTTGGACAAGTCGAGCGAGGTGATCAGGATGTCAAAGGTGGCGTTGATGTCCAGTGTGCCCTGGATATCGAGCCAGTCCCAGCCAGAGTCATCTCCCTTTGTTCCTGCCATGTCATTGATCTCCCAGAGGTAGGAGCCTCCATCATTCCATGTCTGAGCTCCGGTAGTAGCCGTTCCAGGTGAGTTACCGGGGCTGATCACGCCACCTAAGCCGATGGTCATGGCATGAGTGCTGATGTCGACGCCGTGAGCGATTTTCAGAGTGCCACCCACAACCTCATAGTCTCCAGCGCGGCTATGGGTATATCCCGTGGCAAGGGAGAGTGTTCCTTCATTGATTCTCGTTTTTCCTTTGTAGGTGTTAGCCCCGGAGAGCACCAATGTACCAAGACCATCCTTGTCTAACCCTGAGTTTCCGGCACTTCCACTCGAGAGGTTACCACTCAGGGTGAGGGTGTCATCCGCGCCAACAATAACGTCCCACTTGCCAGCATAGTCCACCTGATTAGTCATATTGCCCGACAAGGTGGAAGCATTGGACCCGTCCACATCAAATTTGATCTCATGAGTGGAGTTGCTGTTTTGCAGGAAGAAGTTATTGGCAATGTTCAAACCGCCTGCACCAATGGCAAGAGTCTGGGTGACGCCACTGTTGACTCCCATGTAGATCTGTCCCGTACCGAGCGCTGCAGAATCGTTGGCAACGATGGTTCCATTGTAGATGTCGGTACCACCGGAATAGTCGCTGGCAGCGGTTAAGGTCTGCGTTCCAGAGCCTGTCTTTCTGAATTTTAGTGCTGCACCGGTATCTGTGATTGTGCCATCGAAGGTTGCATCATTACCGTTAGAACCCACGATCAGCGTTGCAGCCCCAGTAGCGGTGTTGTCAACCGTGCCCGAGCCAGTCAGGCGGCTGATGGTTTCAACGCTGTCGTTGAGATCCAGCGTGCCGCTTGCATCCACAAAGACATCTCTGTCATCTATAATGGCACTGCCGCCAGAGAGTTTCAGGGTGCCCGCACTGATGGTCGTAGTGCCCTTGTAGGTGTTAGTTCCGCTGAGTATCAATGTGCCCACTCCGGTTTTGGTTAGCCCAGCTCCACTGGCCGAGCCGGCCTCGATATTGCCGCTGTAAGTCATGGTGTCTTCTGTGCCGACATCAAACACCAGCTTGCCTTGGGTCGTGTGCTGATGCCACATGCCGCCCGAAAACTCCCCGACTTGCGCGCCATCGAGATCCAACTTGAAGATTCGCGTGCCGGCACTCCAGTTGGGCAGGGACATGAAATTATTGATCGTCAAACCACCCACCCCAAGCTCAAGGATGTCGCCTCTCTGAAACTGAAACTGCGCAGTTCCCAAGGCAGAGTCATGCTGGACGTTCACCGTGCTTGTCGTCGAGTCGACTCCTGCTATTGCAGTTTGGCCTGAATAGGTGTTGGCGTTAGTAAGAGTTAAAGTGCCGTCACCGGTCTTAATCAACTGGCGTCCAGCAACGTCCTCGCTGATGACCCCTCCAATGGTGATGTCACCTGCAGCGGCATTTGCAGTCACATTAGTATTGAGCTGCAATGGGAAATTAAGCGTCTGCAGGTTGGTGGAGTTATTGGTGATATCTCCGAGCATTTTGTGGGTTCCACCGCCGCCGTTACTGATCACAAAGGCCCCCGCAGCAGCATCAAAGGTAATGCTATTGATCTTGGCGTCCCCCGTGCCGCTGAAATCTCCATAGGAGGCATGGTTTAGTCTTGTTGTGCCGGTAAAGACCAGATCATCGAAGTCCACCGGAGCTGTGTCGTCCGCCCAGTTAAGATTCGCAAACCATGCGTTTGCTGAGCCATGCCCTCCGTCCCAGGTCTCAGTGGCTGCCTGGGCTGTGCCAAAACAAGTCAGGGCCGCGACAGCAAGGGAAGCTGTCAGGTAGTGTTTTTGTTGGGTAGTTTTCATGGCTGTGTATGGATGTTAGGTATGAGCGAGGGGGTGATGTTTGATGCTGAAGCTGAGAATCGCAGAAGCATCAATTCTTTTTGATTACTTAATAATTAATATAAATTTATCTAATACGCAAGAATGATATCAGTTTTTTTAAATACTTTCTATCCCCCTTTTGGGTGATGTGCCTAAATCTCAATCCGCGAACAACTAGTGAAGAAAATCCTCCATGACAAATGGACATTGGGCCGCTAAGTCTTGATAGCCATTATAAGCCAAACTGCCCTGCAAGTATCTCTTTTGGTAGCTCTCAAGATAAACTTTCGGCTAG
>CBFHPA010000021.1:0-39329 GCA_965657565.1 Oceaniferula sp. | reverse complement strand
TCACGGCAATCAAGAGCTAAGAAATCCGGAGGAGGATTTCTGCTGAGAGGCACAGCGTGTCAGGATGGTATGCTATCCCGCTATTCTGTAGCAGCCCCAAACATAAAACCGGAACCCGCACGAGGCGAATTCCGGTTTTTACTATGAACAAAAAACAATACTAATTGTTTCGAATGATACTTAAAATTGTTAGTTTAGCGTTTGCGGCGAAGGATGCCAATGGCGGCTGCGATACCCACTAGCAGTGGAGCAGTAGGTTCAGGAACTTGGGTGGGAACTAAGCCGCGTTCAGGGGAAAGGTGATACTCAATCAGAACAATGCTGTCCAACAATGCTTGGTTCGCGGTCGCGTCCAATTCAAATTTGTATTCAAACGCCATGCCTATGTTGCGGGACGAGATAGTGCCTGCATCACTATCTGCCTCAGTGGCACCATTCGCTAATAAGTAGTCTAACGATGATTTGACATCCAGCTGGCCAGCTGCAGTTTCGTTCTTATCGTCTTTACCAAGTCCGGTGTATACAATGTTGACGGTGTTGATCTTGGTTTTACCCTTTTTTTCGTCTACTTCTATGGTGTATGATTCAACAAATTTGATGTGTTCGCTACCTGTTGCGCCTTTGTAATCCAGTTCTTTGCCGTATTCAGCTGTGTCAGCTGACGTGAAGGCGCTGCCCCATAGCATGTTTTTCACCTCGATCGGAGTTTCAACATAGATGAAAAAATATTCATCCCCTGTGGACTCAGAGCTATCTGTTCCGGTTCCCCACCGCAAATAAGTTTCGTATTGTGCATTGTCGGGGGAGCCATAGGTAGACTCATCATTTTTGTGACCATTGAAAAAGCTGACTGCTTTCTTGTTGATGTCACCATAGCTGTCAGCTGTGGTGTTGTATCCGTCCAGTGTAAAGCTCTGCCCCTGTGCTAAAGGTGCCATCAAGCAGCCTGTAATCACAGAGAGCCAAAATAAGGTGCGAAGATTCATGGAACAGGCGGGTATGAGGAGTAATGAAAGGGGTGACATCTTTTTTCAAAAAAATGAACTATGTCTGCAATGCTTATACCCCTGTTGCACATAAAAAGCCACGTTTTTTTAAATAAATAACGCAAAACTCAATATAAGTATAAATTAACTTTAAATATAAGTTGAATACTTAGCTGGATTTTTTACAACCAAACAACTAAGAAGGATTGCTTTAAACTGTTTAAAATACTCAAAAAGAACGGCTTGTCGTTTTTTTTCGCAGATAAAGGCTTCATGTAGGGCTTTTTTGATGAGCGATTTTCAGATCTTCAATTATTTAAGAAAAACATATCAAAAAACACTCCTTATATTTAATAAAAGTAAGGTAATCTGCGAATTGGCCTTTTTGGGACCTCTTTATCTTATCTTCCGAAGTGCTATGCAAACTTGCCTGTTTACAAGATTGCAGTGATCTATTAGCACGTGGTCATGTCTGATTCACGTCGTCCCTACTCGTCACAAGTTTTTGATGGTCCAGATCGCGCTCCAAGCCGTGCGATGATGCATGCCGTTGGTTTTAATAATGAGGATTTTGATAAGCCTCAGGTTGGTGTTGCTTCGACATGGAGCCAGGTAACTCCGTGTAATATGCATATTGATCGACTGGCACGGGAATCGGCTAAAGGTGTCGATGCCGCGGGTGGTAAGTCGGTTATTTTTAATACGATTACGATTTCAGATGGTATTTCAATGGGCACGGAGGGAATGAAGTATTCTCTGGTGTCTCGTGAAGTGATTGCTGACTCGATTGAGACGGTGGCTGGATGTGAGGGGATGGATGGTGTCGTAGCTATTGGTGGTTGTGATAAAAATATGCCGGCATGTGTGATTGCATTAGCGCGCTTGAACCGGCCAGGTGTATTTGTTTACGGTGGAACTATTTTGCCCGGCTGCGCAACTGTGCAGGGCGAGAAAAAAGATCTGGATGTGGTATCGGTTTTTGAGGCTGTTGGTAAACACGCTGCAGGTGAATTTAGTGACGAGGACTTACGCATTGTCGAAGAAAATGCTATTCCAGGTGCCGGCTCATGCGGTGGTATGTATACAGCGAACACGATGGCGACAGCGATCGAGGCTCTTGGTATGTCACTGCCTAACAGCTCCTCTCAGGATGCGATCGGTGATGATAAAATGAAGGATTGTTTCGATGCAGGTGCTGCGGTGCTCAACATGATGGATAAAGGAATTCGCCCCCTAGACATCATGACTCGTGAGGCCTTTGAAAATGCGATTACGGTGGTGATTGCGCTTGGAGGATCGACGAATGCGGTCCTTCACCTTCTAGCTATGGCCCATGCCTGTGGTGTTGAACTCAATATCGATGACTTCACCGAAATAGGTAAGCGTGTGCCGATGGTTGCTAACCTGAAGCCGAGTGGTAAGTATGTGATGGCTGACCTTGTTAAAATCGGAGGCACGGTTCCTTTGATGAAAATCCTACTCGAGGCTGGGCTGTTGCATGGTGATTGCATGACCGTTACAGGTAAGTCGCTTGCTGAAAACCTAGCTAACTCACCACTTGAGTATCCCGAAGGTCAGGACATTATTTGCCCACTCGATAAGCCAATCAAAAAAGACAGTCACTTGCGTATTCTCTATGGCAACTTGGCACCAGAAGGTGCGGTTGCTAAAATTACTGGTAAAGAGGGAGATAGCTTTACAGGTCTTGCTCGTGTCTTTGACTGCGAAGAAGATGCGATGACAGCGATCCTCGATGGTAAGATTGTGGATGGTAATGTCATTGTTATTCGCCGTGAGGGGCCAAAAGGTGGTCCGGGTATGAGAGAGATGCTTGGGCCAACAAGTGCGGTCATGGGGCGTGGTCTGGGTGACAAGGTGGCCTTGATCACAGATGGTCGATTCTCAGGAGGCAGCCATGGCTTTGTGGTTGGTCACATTACCCCAGAGGCGCATGTTGGAGGTCCAATTGGTTTGCTCAAAGAAGGTGACGAAATTACGATCGATTCTGTGAACAATGTGCTACAAGTCAATGTGAGCGACGAGGAGTTAGATGCTCGTCGCGCTCAGTGGCAGCCGTATGAACCACGTTACAAAAGAGGGGTGCTCGCAAAGTATGCTGCTAATGTGACCTCTGCCTCGACGGGTGCGGTGACAGATAAGTTCTAAGCATTGGTCGCCTCAACTAGTGCTGCAGGTATGTCTTGGGCTTGTAGCAGAGTGAAAAGGGGACAAAGACGATGGCAGTTACCAGCATCAGCTTGGTGAAGAACCAAAAGTAGGCAGCGCCCTCGAGCTTGGTTTGGCCGCCAGCGTAATAGTCAGTTTGCAAGAGTTGAGTTCGCTGAGTTGGCTGAGTGCTCGCAAGCTGGTAATGCTCTAGCATGCCGAGGCGCTGTTTTTCTTTGTGAAGCCATGTGCCTTCCTCTATAGCGTTGTTTGTTGAGGCGCTTAGGATGACTCCGAGGTCCCATTTCGTTTTGTGGGTTTTATCTGGGCCGTCGGATGAGATACGTGCTGAGCGTGAGCTCAGAAGGGTGTAGCGAAGCGGATTGCCCCACGGATCTTTGATCGAAGCAAGTGCTTCTGAACCTTTACTACTGGTGGGGAGGGAATTCTTGATGAGGTAAATCGTTTGGATGGCAGAGGCACTTTGTTTGAGCTGATCAAATACAGGAGAGATGATCTCACCGTCAGTCGTTAAGGTGAGGTCGTCTTTGGTTTTGGTAATCGCATCATATCCTGAGTGTGTATTGTCGATACTCAGATTGAGCTCTGGTATCTGTATGTAGGTGTTAATGATGCCTGTGAGTGCGTTGCCGGCGAATACGGAAAGCAGAAATAGGCTCATCACGAAGGATTTCATCTTTCGTGGTGCTTGGGTGTAGGCAAATTCCAGGCAAACGATGGAGATGAGTATTTCAGCCGTAGTGAAGATCAGGTAGGCGAGTAATTGCCACCACACACTTGGTGTCTGACCCATGTCGATAGCCTCTTGTGCAATAGAGATGACGGCGAACGATAGAACCATGAGGAACAAGCCTGCGCCTATTTTCCTCAATGGACTTAGAGGCATTACTTTGTCGACATTGGGGTAAATCCACCATGAGAAAAGGGGGATTAGAATTAGTATGAGGAATGGATTAGCAGCCTGTATCTGTGAGGGCAGGACTTCAAGCTCACGCAATGCCATCGGTATGAATGCAAAATCAAAGAGTCTTAGGTTCATTTTCTGTGCCTGAAAAACGAGTGTGTTGGCTGTCTGGTCAAATAAGCACCAGAACACGGCAACAAATAGAAACAAAGGAACCAGTTTGGCGATAGCAGTGAGCCCATCACGGCTGAAGAGTTCTCGGCCAAAGGCTTCGCCATGCGCTGGTATGTGAACAAACTTGTGCCGACCCATCCAGAAAACCACGGTAGCCAAAGCCATAAGAATGCCAGGAATACCGAATGCCCAGTGTGGGCCATGCCATTTGAGAATGTAGGGAATGGCGAGGTTGGATACAACAGCTCCAAAGTTGATGGAAAGGTAGAAGATGTTGAAAATTCTGGGGATTAGGTGCTGATTGTTTTTCCCAAACTGATCTCCGACGTGTGCAGAGACGCAGGGCTTGATGCCTCCAGCACCCACTGCAATGAGGCCCAGGCCCGCAAGTAGCCAGAGCTGCACAATGCCACCGATGCCCATCATCGCCAGTGCCAAATGGCCTAGGCAGTAGACAATGGATAAAGTAATGATAGTTCGGTATTTTCCGAAAAATATATCTGCCACTAAGGCTCCAAAAAGTGGGGTTAGGTAAACGGCTGAATTGAAAAAAGATACATAAACAGTGGCTTTGGCTTCGCTCATTGATTCGCCACCCAGCACACCGAGGTAGTTGGCTAAGAAGACCGCGAGAGCAGCTTTCATGCCGTAGAATGAAAACCTTTCAGCAGCCTCGTTGGAAATAATATAGGGTATGCCATTGGGCATACCGCTGGTGTCTGATGGCTTGTCGAGATACGGCATGCTAGATGGTTTCGCTATTTAGAATGTGGACGAGCTCATTGATGGAATCGATTCGATGATCTGGGCATTCGGCCATCAGCTTGGTAAGGTCGTGATATCCCCATGTGGCGGCAATAGATAGCATGCTGGCTCGCCGCGCAGTAATGATGTCTATGGGAGAGTCGCCGACAAAGGCAATCTGCTCTGGGCTGAGCGCTAAAATTTTTGCCAGATGGATTGCGCTACTGGGGTCTGGCTTAGTTGGCATGTCTTGGTGTTGACCAAGGACAGCTGTGAAAGGGATATCTGGGAAAATGAAATCGGTCATTTTCTTGCAAAAGGTGTGTGGCTTGTTGGATAGCACGGCGATCTTGATCCCGCTTTCAAGAAGCGTATGTAGCGTTTTACTTACCTCAGGATAAGGCACAGTTCCATGCTGCCAGGCGTTTGAGTATTCGGCGCTTACCTCCTCCGTGAGCGCCGTGACTTGCTCTATTTGATATGAGCTTGGGCACGCGCGCTCGACAAGCTTAGTGATGCCGTCACCGATGAAGGTTCTCACTTTAGCCTCTGGATGTGTGGGTAGCTGGTGACGCTCTAGGGTGGTATTGAGTGCATGGGCAATACCATATAAAGAGTGAACTAATGTCCCATCTAAATCAAAAATAACGGCTCGTATCACGTGTGTAAGCATCATGGGCATTGCTCAAGAGTTCAAGAGCATTGGCAATAAAAAGCAGTCTTTCTCAGGGTGAGATGACGAAGCTTTAATGTGCCAGTTGTTATTCGCCAACTTTGTGCAGGTGGATATCCGTCTGAGGGAAGGGGAACGAGAGGCCTTCTTTGTCGAAAGATTTTTTAACCTTTTCGGTGACATCGAAATAGATACCCCAATAATCAGATGCGTCCGCCCAGCCACGGACGATAATGTTCACCGAGTTGTCAGCCAAAGCATGAACGGCGATGAGTGGTTCAGGGTCTTCGTGGACTCTCTCATCTGCATTGATAATAGAGCTAAGTAGCTCTTTTGCTTGGTCGATATCGTCATCGTAACTGATGCCGAAGGTGAAATCGACTCGGCGTTTGTCCTCCGCTGAGTAATTAATAACTGAACCGGTTGCCAAGGGACCATTGGGCAGGATGATGCGCTTGTTGTCACCCGTATTGATAATGGTGTTGAAAATTTGAATACTGCGCACCTTTCCACTGTGTCCTTGTGCTTCAATGAAGTCACCTACTTTGAATGGTTTGAGAATAAGGATCAGGACCCCGCCAGCAAAATTCTGCAAGGTGCCAGAGAGCGCCATGCCGATGGCCAGTCCCGCAGCACCCAGAATAGCCACAAAGGACGTCATGGGAAATCCAGCGATGCTTGCACAGGTGATCACAAGGATAACTCTGAGTGACATTGACACCAAGCTGTGAATGAAGGTCTCGAGGGCTTCATCGTAGTCAGTTTTTTCAAACCACTTTTCCAGAGCCTTGCAGAGAATATTGACGATTTTCCAGCCGACCCATAGACATATAACGGCACCAATTAATTTAAGGCCATATTGGGTGGATAGTTGCGTAATCTGCTCGATGATTTGTTCGAAATTAATAGTCATTACGGCTATACTGGTAGCTTTTTAAGCTTGCTGAGGCAATTCCAAATTGAGGCATCATCATGACATGCAAGCGGTTGCTGGACAGCGGGTGTTTCCGCGCTAGAATCCAGCCATGCTTCCCGAGCTGACAACTGAGATTCCCGGCCCTCGATCGCTTGCCTTGGCCGATGAGCTCAAGCGCTATGAGTGTCGAAATGTGACATTCACGGCTGAGGACTGGCCTGTTTTCTGGCAGCGTGCAGATGGCGTCAATGTCTGGGATGAAGATGGGAATCGCTACCTTGACCTTACTGCAGCCTTCGGGGTTGCAGGTCTTGGGCACGGCTGGCCTGCAGGTGTCATGCGCGAGCAGTCCGAGCGGCTGATTCATGGTATGGGAGATGTGCATCCTACGGCATTAAAAGTTGAGGTGTGTAAGCTGTTGTCAGAAATGACTTTTGAGAGGTGGGGTGAAGGTCTGGGTAAGACGACACTCAGTAACTCAGGTTTTGAGGCTGTAGAATCAGCATTGAAGACGGCGGTGATGGCGACTGGTAAATCTGGCCTAGTGAGTTTTAAAAACGGCTACCATGGTCTGGGTTATGGCGCGCTTCTGGGAACGGGGATCGAAAAATTCCGCACTCCCTTTGAAGGGCAACTAGCACCCTTGTGCAGTCAACTTGATTTTCCATCGACAGAGCATGATATGCTACGATTGGAGCAGCAGTTAGGAGCAATCGATGCATCTGATGTGGGTGCTCTTCTGGTAGAGCCTATTCAAGGGCGAGGTGGTAAGGTGGTTCCCCCGAACGGTTTTTTAGCGAAGCTGCGAGCTTGGTGTGACGCTCATAATGTAGTGCTAATTTATGATGACGTTTATAGCGGCTTCAACAGAACGGGTAAGTTGTTTGCCTGCGACTGGGAAGGTGTTGTAGCTGATATCATTTGTCTGGGTAAGTCGATGAGTGGAGGGTATCCAATTTCTGCCTGTGTAGGTAAGGCAAAGATCATGGATGCGTGGCCTGAGTCGGAGGGCGAAGCCCTGCATACGAGCACTTTCTTGGGTAATCCTGTGGGCTGTGCCATGGCGGTCGCCTCTTTGAAAGAACATTGCAATGATCGTGCGGCCATACAGGTTGCAAAGGCGTCGTCTAAGTTTCGGGAGTTGCTCAGTGGGCTCAAAAGTCCATTGATTCATGAGGTGCGGGGTAGGGGGCTCATGCTGGGTATGGAGCTTAAGCATGCAGATGGGTCCTGTGCGGGAGATGTCGCTGGGCAAGTGCTCAGTGATATGATGCAACAGGGAGTATTTATGCTGGCGGATGGTAGTGAGGGGAATGTGTTGGCGTTTACGCCGCCCTTTGTCATCAATGATGAGGAAATTGAATTTGCCGTAGCGTGCTTGGAGAGTGCTCTTGACCGCTAGGCTGATCAGACAATACTGAAGCGAAGATGAGCATGAGCCCGATGATTTGGTACAATGGCGATATGATGGTCGCAGGTGATATGCGAGTGTCGCCGTCTGATTTGGGGCTGACTGTTGGCCTTGGTGTATTTGAAACCCTCGCTGCCTACGATGGTAAGGTTTTTGCTTATGACTTACACCATGAGCGCATGGTTAGTGCGGCGGAAAGGCTGGGCTTGTATGCGCCAGATGCCATGATTATCAAGACTGCAATAGGTGAGCTTATCGAGGCGAATGATGCGCATACAGGGCGCTTTCGCGTCAGGGTGACATTGATGGGTGGTGCTAATCCGCTAGCAGGTGGGGATGAGGCTGCTGGGGTAATGGTAACGGCATCTGCTGCGCCCGTGGTATACGATCAAGATCAAGCAAAACTGGCATGGGTGCCTTTTGTGCTCAACGAGCAAGGGGCTACAGCTGGTCTTAAAACAATATCCTATGCTGAACATTTGTTGGCGTATCGCCATGCGTTGCGATCTGGGGCAGACGAGGGTTTGATGCTCAATTCTCGGGGTCAATTGGCAGAGGGATCCATGTCGAATGTTTTTCTGGTCAAAGATGGTGTGGTTAGCACGCCATCTCTGGTGAGTGGTTGTTTGCCTGGAGTGACCAGGCAGTTGGTGATCACGCTTTGTTCCGAGCTGGGCATCTCTGTCTTGGAACGTGATCTTGTGGTTGATGATGTTGAGCAAGCGGATGAAATATTTTTAACCAATTCACTGCGTGAAGTGCAGGCGGCTGGATTGCTGGGGATGGAGTATAGTGGCATCAGATCGTTCACTTCGCGAATCGCTGATGCTTATACTGCTCGCGTCAGGGAGGAGTTAAGCTAATGGCATTATCAAGCTACACCATGCCTATTAAGGCTGAGCATATCGAGTTGATTCGTCAGCTCATGGTGGAGGGCGGCTTTGACATGAAAGATAAGCCCTATGCACATTTTTCCGGTAAAAAGGGAAAGCTCAATGTCACAGTCTACGAGAAAGGGCCTAAAATTTTAGTGCAGGGTGGAGATACCGAGGACTTTGTCAAATTCACTCTAGAGCCAATGGTTTTTGGCGAAGCCAGACTGGGCTATGAAGAGGTGAACGAGCCTGAGATGTTCGAGCCACATTTCGGAATCGATGAGAGCGGTAAGGGAGACTTTTTTGGCCCTCTGGTCATCGCCGGT
Source organism: Oceaniferula sp. (assembly GCA_965657565.1). Taxonomy (GTDB): domain Bacteria; phylum Verrucomicrobiota; class Verrucomicrobiia; order Verrucomicrobiales; family Akkermansiaceae; genus Oceaniferula. Next base: position 30,133 of record CBFHPA010000021.1, on the reverse strand, counting down.
GCTTATACCGATGCTGTTTCAACACGGGCTCTGATGGATGCTGGAGTGATGGACAGTAAGAGAATCACCAGTGCAGCTAAGATTGCCAAGTTGGCAGCCACCATAAGGGCTACCCCTGGAATTGCTTATGAGGTGGTTAGTATTGGGCCAGAGCGCTATAACGATATGTATGGTTCATTCCGCAATTTGAACCGCTTGTTGGCATGGGGGCATGCACGAGTGATTCGTAGTTTGGTAGAAAAAGTTCCGGATTGTCCAAGGGCACTGAGTGATCAGTTTGCACGCAAGGAGGTTCTCGAAAAAGAGCTGGCGCGCCATCATGTTGATTTGAAGCTCCAACAGCGCACTAAAGGCGAAAGTGATGTTGCCGTTGCGGCCGCATCGATCCTAGCGCGTGAGCGATTCGTCTCATGGATAGAGTCCTCAAGTGAGAAGTCCGGTGTGCGAATTCCGCTGGGGGCTGGACCGCATGTTCTTGAGGCTGCACGTGAGCTGATTGCCAAGCATGGCCAGGAGATTCTCCCCAAAGTGGCTAAGATGCACTTTAAAACGGCGAAGGAAGTGTAGTCTGAGCTGCCAGCCAATCGATGCATTCCTCTAGCAGGTTGACATCCATGCTGTGGACATCTTCGCCTTTGCCTAGATCGCGAAGGAGTAGCACGGTAAGCTCACCGCCGAGATGCTCGCGAAATTCCTCTAATCCTAGGAATACGGCCCTGGAGCCATTTTCTGCCTTGAGGTCGAGTGAAGAATGCCAGGTAGGGAGACCTAATTTCTTGAGCGTTCTCAATACTCGCATTGCCGATGCCTGCTCGAGGCGACCTGTTTTCCATGAGTATACGGTATCAAGTGCTAGGCCCACACTGACAGCATTGGCGTGGCTAAGCTGAAAGTCACATAGCTGTTCGATTTTGTGCGCCGCCCAGTGCCCAAAGTCAAGTGGCCTGCTGTTGCCTGTCTCGTAGGGGTCGCCACCATAGGCAATATGTGAGGCGTGTAATAGTGCCGAGCGTTCGATCGTTTCTTCGACGGCGTGTGGTTCTAGGTTAGCTAGTTTCTCCGAGTTTTCCTCGATCCAACGGTAAAAGGCAGCGTCTTTGACCAGAGCTACTTTAACCGCCTCGATAATACCCGAGCGTCGTTCATTCTCTGGTTGGCCGTGAATAAAGCTGAAGTCGTTTACGACGGCATAGGGGACGGCAAAGGTGCCTAGGAAGTTTTTCTTTCCATAGGCATTAATACCGTTTTTGACACCGACTCCGCTGTCGTCTTGCGCCAGAACTGTGGTGGGAAAACGAACGAGGCGAATACCTCTGTGGGCGGTGGCAGCGGCAAGGCCAATGACGTCTAGGTAGGCTCCACCACCGATGCAGATAATATAAGAGTGACGGTCAATACCAGCTTGCTCAATAGCGTCCCATGCATCTTGCAGGGTTGATTTATCACGTTTGCACTCTTCTCCACCTGATTGAATGATGATGCCTTTGGAGCTGATGCCGGGTATGCACTCAAGATAATCACTGACTTCTTGCTTAAGTTTCGGGAATGCTGAGGCAACGCCACTATCAATGAATGCAATTACCTTGGCATGGCCGTTGGTTGGCAGGAGGTCCACTAGCATGCGATTACTGTGGTCGAATGCGCCTCGAGTGAAGCGTATGCGATGGGTGCTGTTAATTCTAATTTCAAAATCCTTGCCGCTCATAGAGAATAATACGTAGTTACCTTACTCAATATTAGCTCCAAATGGATAAAATGCCAGAATTACTCAATGTTTGGTGAGACATGGCGAATATCTGAAAAAAATCCGTGCATTTTATCGCTGTCATGGTTTTTCTCTCATGCAACATGAGCGATATCGAAAACATCAACATTACTATGAAGACAAGCAAGGGTCCCATCAACATTACCATGTTTGCTGGAGATACTGAAGTTACTTGTGCAAGCTTTCTTAATCTTGCCAGCCGTGGGTTTTATGACGGTATCGTCTTCCATCGCGTTATTCCGAACTTTATGATCCAAGGTGGTGACCCGACGGGCTCTGGCATGGGTGGCCCAGGTTACAAGTTTGAATGCGAGTGCAAGCCTCACTTGAAACACGAAAAACCAGGCATACTCTCAATGGCTAATGCAGGTCCAAATACCAATGGTTCCCAGTTTTTCATCACCCACGGTCCCACACCGCACCTTGACGGCAAACACACCGTGTTCGGCGAGGTGACAGAAGGTCAGGATATTGTCGATGCCATTGGTCAAGGCGACACTATCGAATCAATCGAAATCCACGATAGCACTGATGCTTTGTTTGCGGCGCAAGCAGATCGTATTGCTGAGTGGAACGCGAGCTAGTCTGATTACTCGCTGAGCAGATACCAACCCCTCAATTAAGATGCTCTACCTTTTGTCACCAGCAAAAAGCCTCGATTATGAATCCGAGGTTCCATCTGTCAGGGCAACAATGCCCAAGTTTCTCGATCAATCAGCTAGACTAGCTGACTTGCTAAAGAAGATGAACCCGGCGGAATTAGGTGCGCTGATGGGCATCTCCAGCAAATTGTCTGAACTGAATGCTCAGAGGTTCGATGAATGGCGTGAGGATTATAGTAAGCCGGAGGCGCGTCAGGCAATTTTGGCATTTACTGGCGATGTGTATCAAGGGCTCTCGGTTCATGACTGGAGCAAAGAGGACTTTGCAGAGGCTCAGAAAAGCATACGTATCTTATCAGGATTGTATGGGATTTTGCGGCCTCTCGATTTGATGCTGCCATACCGTCTCGAAATGGGGACAAAATTGACCAATGATCGTGGTTCAAATCTCTATCATTTCTGGGGTAGCTTACTGACCGATAGCCTCAACAAGGAACTCAAAGGTGCTAATGATGCGGTGATCAACCTTGCCTCCAATGAGTATTTTTCATCGATTCAGCCCAAGGACCTGAAGTCACCAGTGATCACACCTGTGTTTAAGGATTGGAAAAACGGACAATATAAAATCATTTCCTTCTATGCTAAAAAAGCGCGAGGTATGATGGCATCATGGGCTGTTCAAAAACGAGTCTCAACTCCAGCAGGGTTAAAGCGCTTCAAGGGTGGAGGCTATGCGTATGACCAATCCTTGAGTGACGACTCAAATCTGGTCTTCACGCGTAAGGCTTAGTAGGCCTTGCATGTTTGTAAAGGTGGCAGGGCTTATTCCAGAAGGTCTGGATAGCATCGCTTAGCCATAGCTTGAGAGAGTTCGGTAATCTCCGGGCTAGAAGCTGCGGCTAAAGCTTTCTCCACCATTTCTGAACACTCTTTTTGGGACAGGCTACGGATAGCTTTCTTGATGCTAGGTAGTTGGTGTGGGCCTACCGACAATTCGTCGATACCCAGACCGACAAGAATGGGTATTATCATGAGGTCTCCTGCCATTTCGCCACAGATACCGGTCCAGATCTTATGGTCTTTTGCTGCGCGTACGGTCATGTTCATCAGTCGCACAACCGCAGGATGGGTAGGTTTGTAAAGATGTGCAACGTAGTTGTTCACCCGGTCCACCGCCACAGTGTATTGAATGAGGTCATTGGTTCCGATAGAGAAGAAGTCGACTTCGCGAGCAATTTCATTGGCCATCATTGCGGCTGAGGGAATCTCAATCATGACCCCAACTTCAATGTTAGGATCATAAGATATATTCTCTTTGCGTAGCTCATCCATCGCGGTCTGCAAAATTTCTTTGGCCGCGCGAACCTCACGTAAGCCAGAGACCATAGGAAACATAATACCGAGTTTGCCATGAGCGCTTGCTCTGAGGATAGCGCGAAGCTGCTCCTTGAAGAGTGCTTTGCGGGTTAGTGAGACACGGATACCACGCCACCCGAGGAATGGGTTTGGTTCTGGCTGGGCGAGTGGCTCAGCGCTGATTTTGTCGCCACCTGCATCGAGAGTACGGATAATCGTTTGATTAGGATGCATCGCTTTGGCCACCTCTGTATAAACATCAGCTTGGCTCAGTTCATCAGGCATTTCATTGCCATCGAGGAGGTAAAATTCGGTTCTAAACAGCCCGACTCCCTCTGCCCCTGACTCCTTTACCTTGGGTAGCTCGTTGGTGAATTCAATGTTAGCAGAGAGCGTGATGTGATGGCCGTCAGTCGTTGTCGTCTCAGCTTCACGAAGTGTTTCGAGCTTTTTGCGAGCAATTTTGCGTTTCTGAGCCCGCTTCTTATAGTCCCTTACCGTTTCCTTAGTAGGATTGAGAATGAGTTTGCCGGTGTAGCCGTCGAGAATGCTGTCCGAAAGAGTTTTGATATCAATTACAGCTCCCTCAAGACCGACGATAGCTGGAATTCCCAGTGAGCGTGCGAGAATGACGGTATGTGAGTTGATACTGCCCTGCTCGGTAGCAAAGCCCATAACGTGATTACGATCGATAGAGGCGGTGTCACTGGGAGATAGATCAAATGCAACTAAGACATGGTGGTGATCAGGATGCTCTGCAGAATCATGTTCTTCATCATGTTTGAAGTTACGCAACACACGCTGGCATACATCATCAATATCAGCGGCGCGCTCTCTCAGGTAAGGATCGTTGATCCTGCGCATAGCCTCGAGGAATGTTTGCATGACCGCGTAGAAAGCATATTCTGCATTTTGGTGACGATCTTCAACAGCTGAGTTGACTTTAGCGATGAGGGATTTGTCCTCCAAAATGAGGAGGTGCGCATCGAAAATCTTTCCATGATCATCTCCCGAGAGCTTGTCGATGTGGTTGCGTAGCTCGTCGAGCTCGACCTTAGTTTTGTCGAGAGCTTCGCGGAATCGATTTTGCTCGCTCTCGATTTGAGAGGTCTTAATTTCGTATACCTCGGGTGCATGGAAGCCACGTGCAACAACATGCACAGGACCAAAGGCGATTCCTGGTGACCCGGGAGTGCCTTGGATGATGATTTCTGTATCAGTGCCTTGCATGAGTGCTAATTCTGCACACAAGGAGGCATCTGGTCAAAGCACAATCTTGCCATTGGTGAAGTCTGCAGGAGAGATCAGGATGGAAGCAATGATCTCTATTCCTCGAAATTGCGGGCAATTAAGCTGCCAAGAGCTTCAAGTGCGCTCTCTTCGTCATCTCCACTGGTGGTAATGGTGAGGACTGAACCATGGCCAGCCGCGAGCATCATTAATCCCATGATTGATTTTCCGTCTGCTTGTTCATCATCTTTTTCCACCTGTATATCACACGAGAAATTACTCGCAGTTTTGACAAACTGAGCAGCTGGGCGGGCATGGATGCCGAGCTTATTGGTGACGGTATATTCGCGGGTGGGCATGTTGTTTGATGGATTGGGAGATTATCTCCGCGCTAGTTTAGGGGGCTCATCGGCAGGGGGGAAGGGATTTTTTGACCAATTTATTGGCTTACACCCTATCAAATGCCTAATCCTGAGTTTTCGTCGGCCATTTTGTCCAGTAATCTCTGATTGAACTCATTAGCCATGTCGTAGCCCACACTGCGAAGTTGATGTTCGAGACAGGTAATGGCGACCAAACGGGTGGTATCCCGCCCCGGAGCGACTGGGATTTCTACATTGGTGATGCCTTGATCGAGAATCCGGTAGCTTTTGCGGCTGACGCCAAGGCGATCGACGTTGTTCATGTCACTGTAGGGTTTGAGCGTGATCACCAAATCGAGTCGTTTTTGAGTTCTTATGCTGCCGAGGCCAAAAATGTTGGCCACGTTGATGATGCCAATCCCTCGCATCTCAATGAAGCCGCGAGCAAATTCCTTAGCACTAGCCTCAATCTCATTGCCGACTTTCCGCAAAATAACCATATCATCGGCAACAAGGGCGCCACCACGCTCAAGAAGGCCGATGGCAATCTCGCTTTTTCCAGTTCCGCTTTCCCCCATAATGAGCACTCCGACTCCACGAAAATCAACCATGCAGCCATGACGAGTTGTCGATTGTGCGAAGTCGTTTTCAAGTAGTAAGGTGGCGGCATTGACGAATTTCATGGTTACCATGGGTTTAGTAAACACGGCGATTCCCGCATCGTTGGCTACTTTGAGTAGCTCGGGGCTGAGGGTTTTCTTTCTTGAAGTAACAATACATGGGATAGCGCGCTCACAAATGGCGCTAAACCTCAAGATGCGCTCATCTTTATCACGTTTATTCAGGTAGGATTGCTCTGAATTACCTAGAACTTGAACCCGCTTGTAGGCGAAATAGGACATGAATCCTGCAAGCGCCAATCCGGGATGGTTGATGGTTGGCTCAATGATTTTGCGGTCAAAGCCAACAGCTTTGCCCTGAAGTTCTAGCTTCAGCGCTTCACCGTGTTTGTCAAAGAAATCACCAACCGTAAGATGCGAAATGCGTTTGCGTGCGTATTTTTTTCCCATGTCCAGCTCTAGAGTAGCGGAATTGAGCGCCAAATGCACGCCTTCGTTGCGGGATAAGCCTGATTTTTAAATAGAGGGATTTCTTGAGTTTTTAGAATAGAACGTGCTATCAAAGGCGCATGCCGACCACCTACATAACCAATCCTGTGAGACTTACAGATACCTCTGAATCTGTAGTAGAGGCATTACATTTGCCAACTAGAGGGAGGCTAAAAAGCAGAATGATCATTGGTCGTCGAGAATGGTTAGCATTACCAGAGCTTGGTATCGATATGCTGACCGCAAAAGTTGATACCGGGGCATATACTTCCAGTTTAAATGCAGTCGAGGCGCGGATTTATGAGGCAGATGGAGCCCAGCGGGTAAGCTTCAAAACGATGAGTCATCATGGGCAGCTGATTGATTGTGATGCGCCATTAGTCACCAAGAAGAAAATCAAAAGCTCAACGGGAGTTGGCATACATAGATTAGTGATCAAGACTGCTGTCACTTTACCGGGAGGATTTCAATGGGATGTGCTTTTCAGTCTTGCAGATCGCTCGGTTATGAAGTGTCCTCTGCTACTCGGCCGTAGAGCGTTGTCAGGATATTTTGTTGTCGACACTCAATCGTCACACCTCTTTGGCAATAGTATTTATTTTTCAGGAAAATCTCACCACCACCGCATATGAAAATAGCAATTTTATCTCGCAATCCAAAACTTTACTCGACTTCTAGTTTGAGGCAAGCGGCTGAGCGCGCTGGTCATGATGTCGATGTGATCGATTATCTCAAGTGCCACATGAACATTGCTTCTATGAGACCCAGCATCTATCTGGGCGACAAGGAGCTTAAAGGCTATGATGCGATCATTCCCAGAGTTGGAGCATCTAGAACCTTTTTCGGTACTGCGGTGGTCAGGCAGTTCGAAATCATGGGGGTATACTCGGTCAATGAATCGGTGGCGATCTCACGTTCGCGCGATAAACTGCGTAGCCTGCAATTGCTGGCTCGTAAGGGCATAGGTTTGCCAGTAACTACCTTCGCTCATGATACCAGAGCAACAGGGCACATGATCAAACTCTGTGGTGGAGCACCCGTGGTTGTAAAGCTGCTAGAGGGTACTCAAGGTGTAGGGGTTGTTCTAGCAGAAACTGCGAAAGCAGCCGAGTCGGTCATCGAGGCTTTTCGTGGCCTCGATGCCAATATTCTCGCGCAAGAATTTATTAAGGAAGCTGGTGGCGCCGACATTCGTTGCTTGGTCGTTGGAGGTAAGGTCATTGCTTCGATGAAGCGGCAAGGTAAGGAAGGGGATTTTCGCTCTAACCTTCATCGTGGAGGTAACGCTACTTTAGTGAAGATAACTCCTGAAGAGCGATCGACAGCGGTCAGGGCAGCTAAAATCATGGGCTTGAGTATGGCGGGTGTCGATTTGCTGCGCTCAAATCACGGGCCTGTAGTGCTCGAAGTTAATTCCTCCCCTGGCTTGGAGGGGATTGAGACGGCGACTCAAAAAGATGTCGCCGGAGAGATTATTAAGTTTATCGAGAAGAGTGTCGGTCGTGTCAGCAGTCGAACACGAGGTAAGGGATAGCCTCTGAGCGACTAGACGACCTTCTTGGTGATGCGGAAATGCTATGTTGCTGGGGCGATTTTCTGAAGGCCCAAAGCCACCAAGAAAAGTGCTACACACAAGGTCGCTGCGATTGGCTCAAAAGGGGCTAGGAAGGTGGCATCCAAGAGGCAAAATCCGGCCAAAGCTTTCGAGACAAAGATAGGTTTAGATTTTTTGAGCGCGCGAATCCCTGAATACATCCAGAGATAACAAAGTGCCAAGGCGATGGAATAGCTGAGGCTATGAATTGTAATTACGTCCGGCATTTGAAAGGCAACGGCAGCCGATGTGAGAGGTACTGCCAGAAGCATTAGGGTAAGAATGTTCCGTGACTGGAAGACGCCGGGTTTAGATTCGGTGGATGCGACCCAACTGAGTAAAACGGTATATGCGGCAACACCTATGGCTGGGATGATGAGCCAGCTTGCTAGCCATGCGAGATGCGGTGGTAGCCAGCCCTCGGAATTTGGGTTGGGCTCAATATGGGCTTTGTGTGCAAAGCTCATGGCAAGAATGACGAGTAGGAATCTGCATGAGCCCATCATGAGAAGCGCAGCCGCTTTGTTTTTTTTGTGATGAAAAGCGTAGCCGATGACTACCATAGTCAGCAGGCACCCAACAAAAATTTCATGAGTTTGGATAGGCTCTATTCTGTTCTGGGAGAATAGTGTGGGTGAGCTCGCCAGCGGAGAAATGAGGCATAGAATAATGAGCGCCAGTATAAAAAGTAAGTATGATGCTACTTGTATCCGTCTGGCGTTAAGGATGCCCAGTGGAATAGGGCGTTGGGGTCTGTTTTTTAGATCGAATGAATAGTCAAGGGCATCTCCAAGCATACAGCCAGCAACATAAATCATGCAGCAGGAAAGCATCAAAAAGAGCAGGGGGGCGAATGGGCCCGTTTGGGTGAAGGAGCCCAGGTTCGCATCGGGAAAAAGAGAGCGTGATACGTAATAGCCAGCAAGAACATTACTGCAGACAGTGGGTAGATTCGCGATGCGACCAGTGGCCAACAAGGCGCGCACTTTTTCTCCTGGGGCAGGCATGGTTTTAAATTACAGAACTTACCAGCTCAGACAAGGTGGAAGGCACAATGAAGGGCGTGAGTCACAGTTCCGCTTCGGCTTTTTCGATGGCGTCACTCACCTCTCCCCATCGACTAATTGCTGCCTCAAGTTTTTCGGTAATGGTTTTGTAAGCTGATGAAGCTTGCTGCATTTTCTCAGCATCGCCCGCGATCGAGGGGTCTGACATATGACCGGTCAATGTTGTTTGGGCAGACTCATACTCTGAGATTTGGCCTTCGAGCTCCTCAAGCTCGTCCTGCAAAGGTTTAAGTATTGTGGTGCGTTGTTGGCGTCGAGCAGCTTCGATTTTTCGCTGTTCCTTGCGGTTTCCACCTACCTGTGTGGTTGATGCCTGAGTGCTGGCAGCCATGTTAGCTTTGGCTTTCGTGCTATTCTTTTCCTGTTCAAGTTTCTCAATATAGTAGGTGATATTTCCTGCAAACATCCTCGGTGGGCGCCCTTGCCGAAACTCGAGTGTTTTATCGACGATCGGATCGAGGAAGGACCGGTTGTGGGAGACGATGAGATATGATCCTGGGTAGTCTCTGAGAGCGTTTTGCAGAACTTCTTGTGATTGAATATCAAGGTGGTTAGTGGGCTCGTCTAGAATGAGGAAATTGGCAGGGCGAAGCAGCATGCAGACCAGAGCGACTCTGGAGCGCTCTCCTCCTGAGAGCACGCCTACTTTCTTGAAGACGTCGTCACCACGAAATAAAAAGCAGCCAAGCAGATTGCGTGCGAGCGGTGCATTTTCGCGAGATGCCGATTTCTCAGCACACTCCAGAACGGTAAGGTCGGGGTCGAGTTCATCAGCGTGATTCTGAGAGAAAAAAGAAGCCGCAGCTTTGTGGCCAAAGTGATGGCTCCCTGTATCTGGCGCTTCTTGGCCGGTGATCAGTCGGCAAAACGTAGATTTTCCAGCGCCGTTTGGCCCTACGATTGCAATGCGCTCACCGCGTGTGATCTCGAGGTTGAAGTTGTCGAAGATATTGATGTTGCCATATGCTTTGCAGGCATTTTCTAATGTGGCGACACTGTGACCTGATGCGGGCGGGTCAGGGAAGCGAAAGCTCATGACAGCATCATCTTGCTCGATCTCGATAATTTTCACTTTTTCGAGCTGCTTGATGCGTGACTGGACTTGCTTAGCTTTGGTGGCTTTAGAGCGAAATCGGTCAATGAAATCTTGGGCTTGTTTGATTTCTCGTTGTTGGGCTTTGTATTGCTTGAGGAGGATTTCTTTGCGTAGTGCTGATTCCTTGGTGTAAAAGGAATAGTTGCCTGCGTATTCTTCGGCTCTGCCGTGGTGGAACGCGATCGTGCGCGTGGTTAGCATATCGAGCAGGGCAAGGTCATGGGAGATGATGAGGATAGCTCCTGGGTAGTTGACAAGATAGGATTCCATCCACTTTTGTGAATCGATATCGAGGTGATTGGTAGGCTCATCCAAGAGTAGGACTTGAGGCTGTTGGAGTAGTAGTTTGGCTAGGGCAATACGCATCTGCCAACCACCTGAGAATTCTCCACAGTCGCGAGTGAAGTCGCTCCTTTTAAAACCAAGACCCGTGAGTACTGATTCCATTTTTGGTTTAATCGTTCCTGGATTAGCGGCTTCCAGCTTTAGTTCAAGGTCACCTATGTCATGGAGTAGATCTGAGTAGGGAGCTGAACGAGGGTCTAGCCCATGCAGTTTTTCAGAGAGTTGATCTATTTTAACTTGTAGGTCGCGTGTTTCAGCAAAAGCAGACTCCACCTCGTCCCATAAAGAAATACCTTTGATATGAATACCCTCTTGTGGGAGGTAGCCGACATCGCAGTATTTAGGCTTGGTGATGGCACCGCTATTGGGTGTCAGCATACCTGCGATGCACTTCATTAATGTCGATTTGCCAGCACCATTGTGCCCAGCAAAAGCGATACGCTCCTTGGGTAATACCGCAAAAGAGAGGTCAGAAAAGATGACTCTTGCACCAAATTCTATGTGAAGATGTTGAATAGCCAGCATTGCGGGCAGTCTTCTGCCAGAATCGAGACGATTAACAATGGTAATTTTTGCAATTACTGAATGGAATGATGGTTGTCAATCAGGCCCTCGTGGTCGATCATAGCGGCGATGAGTATTGCTTGTGATGTGACCAGTGCCTTGATTGATTTGGCCTTACGTGAAGATGTGGGCGAAAATTTGCAAACGGGAGATGTGACTTCGGCTTATTTTGTCCCTCAAGAGAGTACGATGAGCGCCTACATTTATGCTAAAGAAAGTGGGGTCCTAGCTGGCGTTGATGTTGCGATAGAGGTATTTCGCAGAGTCGACTCCGGACTCGAGGTGCTCTCTCTTAAAAAGGATGGTGAGCTACTCTCAAAAGGAGATCGTGTATTGGATGTGAGTGGTCAGGCACGTTCGATCCTCACTGCTGAGAGAACGGCTCTTAATTTTTTGCAACGTTTGTCCGGGGTCGCGACTCAGACGCGAATCTATGCGAGTAAGTTAGCTTCAACACAGGCCAAGGTTCTTGACACGCGCAAAACAACACCGGGGTGGCGAGCTTTAGAAAAGATGGCAGTGCTTGCTGGTGGTGGCTGTAATCACAGAATGGGTCTCTATGACCGTGCGATGGTTAAGGACAATCATTTGGTTGCTGAAAACAAGATAGGTGTCCTGCAAGATGCGATCAATCGAGTTCGAGCCGAAAGGGGCGTGGAAGTAGAATTAGAAGCGGATACTCTCGAACAGGTTGAATCTTTTCTGGGCCTCAGTGGTGTTGATTACATACTTTTGGATAATATGACCAATGAGATGATGCATGCTGCTGTGGCAATGCGTAATGAATGTGGGTCGCGAGTTGCTTTGGAAGCTAGCGGAGGCATCAATCTGGACACGATTGCTGCTGTTGCAGCCACAGGGGTTGATTTTATATCGGTTGGGGCGCTGACTCACTCGGCAGTTGCGCTCGACTTATCCCTAGAGTTTGAATAAAAAAATAGGGTATTCATCGCTAAATGAGAGAAGACAACCAGCAGCGACATTTCATGGCTGAGAAAAAACATATCGCCTTTTTTATCATGTGGGTGGCAATGGGGTTCTTTGCTATATTATTGGCATATTTCTCAGTAGTTATGTCGATCTCGTTTAGTGCTGATGTATTTATGTTTGCCGGAATAGCTTCGGTTTCGGCCGCCTCACTAGTGATGTTATTTCGCTTCAGAGGTGCATCCCCAGTGCATGGTAAATTGACATGAGCAATCGACTAATGTTTTGCCGTCTGCAAAATGAAAGTGACACTGCCAACTACTTATTTAAGAGATAGCATGCGAATAATTCCCAAAATGGATATGACCAGATTACGACAACTAATGTTTATAGTATCTGGCGTGATGTTGACGAGGCTAGTGACCTCATCTGTGATGGCAGAGGTGGAATATATCGAGTTGCCAGTAGCGCAGCTTGAACAGCTTACATCAGATGAGTTTGAAAAGAGGGAAGCTGCTTACGCGGCTATTCAGAAATGGTCAGCAGAAAATATCACTTCATCCCCTGAGCTTTTGTACAAGGCATGGAGAGCAAATGAAGATCCTGAGGTGCAGTCACGCTGCTATCAGTTGATGGAGGAGGTGCTCAAGCGTCGTGAATTTAGCAAAGGCTTTCTTGGAATTCAAATGTCAGGCGTGTTGCTGCCGAACAAGCCCAAGGGCCAAGCTGGTCGCGAGGCAGTTAGTGTGCTTAATGTTTTGCCTGATACGCCGGCACAGCAAGTCGGCCTGAGGGGTGGCGATATGATTTTGCGAGTCGACGGGCTCGACCTGAGCGCGCCGGTTCAAGGCCTGAAGAACAGACAATTTGATTTGATGCGTGCAAGTGAAGCTGTGGATAAGTTTAGTACGTATATCAAATCTAAGCAGCCTGATGATAAGGTGACTCTGCATCTCTTGCGAGGTGACAAGCGATTAACAAAAGAGGTCACTTTGATGCGGCTTGATGCTGCGAATGATCGCAACTATGAGAAGACAGAAGCTGATTTTAAGGCTTATTTGGATGAGTGGCTCCAAAAAATGAAACTGGATAACAAACCGAATTAATGGAGGAGCCGATTAATGATATCCAAATAGCTCATTGCAGCTCATGTGGCTGCCAAATGGATATTTCATCCATGGAGCCATACACCAAGGTGATCTGTCCCGACTGTGGTCATCAGAGCCGTGTGAAGTGTGAGCTGGGTCGTTACGAGTTGATTGGTCGGCATGCTGAAGGCGGAATGAGCAAGTTGTTTATTGCGCGTGATACGACTCTCGATCGTGAAGTCGCCATCAAAATTCTCAACGCTGAATACTGCCGAGACGAGCAGCGAATGCAACAGTTCGAGTATGAGGCCTTAATCACAGCAGCAATTAGTCATCCTCATGTAGTCAGGGTTTTTACCGTCGGCAAAGCATTCAATCGATTTTACATTGCGATGGAGCTTGTCTCGGGGGAGAGTCTTGAGCAGAAGATGGCACGCGAGGGTGCAATTGGTGAAAGTCAGATACTGCCCGCGTGTCAGGAGATTATTTCAGGTCTTCAGGCTGCAAGAGACGCGGGTCTTATTCATCGTGATATCAAACCTGGCAATATTTTATTTGATACTAACAACCATGTCAAAATCGTTGATTTTGGCTTGGCTTTGGTGACCCAAGGGGGGGTGGCAAAGGCTGAGGAAATATGGGCTACTCCTTACTATGTGCCACCTGAGGCACTTTTGGGAGAACAAGAAGATTTTAGAAGTGATATGTACGCGTTGGGTGCAACCTTATATCACGCACTGTCCGGTAAGCCTTCCATCCCCGAACATACAAAATCCTCGCGCAAGGTGTTACAAGGTAAAGAGAATGTAGCGCCTCTATCGAGTGTTGCGCCCTGGCTTAAACCTGAGACTTGTCAGCTTGTCGAGAAGGCAATGGCTTTCCAGCGAGACGATCGATTTGACTCATACCAAGAGATGGAAGATGTCCGGGCCCGTGCCAATTATGTCATCGAAGAAGTTGGTGCTGGTGAACCAGTTTACTGTAGTGACCGACAACAACGTCGCAAGCGTGACAAAATAATCGTGATGGCACTGGGGCTCTCTGCTGTTGTCGTGCTGGTGACGATAATGGGTTTCAGCCTATTGAAAAACAAATCTGATGATGACACTGATAGCGCGATCGCAATGGTGAACAGAGAGATTGCGATGTTTTCTGATGACGATAGCTACTCTCCTGAGAAGTCAGCACAAATTGGTAAGCTGTTCCATCAAGCGCACAAACATCTTCGTGAGCGGCACTACATTGCAGCGAAAGGGATCTTTGATAAGCTGATGAACGACGTGGGTTTACAAGAGCCGGCCGCATCATGGGCTGGGGTGGAAGCGATTATTTCGTTGTGGCTTGCTGGTGACACGAGGGCCGCAGAGGTGGCTATTAGTTCATTGCAGGAGCATGTAAAAACCAGCGAGCTTGCCGAGGATGACGATATTTCGGGTTTTGTTGAGCAGCTTTCAGGTGACTGGGTGATCTCTGACTACAGGCCGCTGGGCGATCGTATGGTGTTACTCCAAAAAATGGCTGTAGCCTTGAAAAATTGGGAACTGGGTGCGTGGGATGCTGCGCTGCCCATTTTCCAAGCAATTAAAAACATGGAGCTGCCAGAGCGAAGTCCTTTGCTCGTATACAGAGATATTTCTGAGAAATACCTGGCTGATCATTCGCGCATTCATGAGCTTGCTGTGTTATCTGATAGTCCTGACAAAAACCAGGTAAATAAGTATCTAGCAGATCTTAAAAAAGTAGCTGGGGGTCTGAAGACCAAGGGTAGGGCACGGTATCACATACAGGTTTGGCAGGTGAGGGCCGAGCGGCATGTCGAAAAGCTGGAGCGGATACAGAAAGAACTCAAACTTAAGGCGAAGATTGAAAAGAAAAAGCTCCCTAGATATCAAGATCGTTTGGCTGAATTTCATCAACTGCTTGCGCAATCTAAATTTTCTAATGCATATCAGTTGCTTCAGCAAACGCCGGCGGATCAGGGTCAACAAAAGCAAAAAGAGGCATGGCTCTATCTGTCTAAATGCGCGAGCTCATTTATCCAAGATCTCAGTAAGGAGTCGTTTGAAACAGCTCTGGATATTGAAGTGATATCTGTAAAAGGGGACTCCCACAAAGGTGTCGTGGCATCGAGTAAAGAAGGTTTAATGCTCAAGAAAGCTGATGGACAGGTTCTCCTGCCGTGGAACCAACTTGAGCCGGACAGTGTCCTTGATGTTTATCGAGATTTATATGAGCTCAGCTTGGAGACGCTTGAGGGGCAGAAACTAACAGAGCGTGCTATTTGTTATGCATGGCTTATGGGCTTGAATGCCAAAGCTGAGCCCGCGGTCGAGGCATTGTCTGAGGTGAATGGTAATTTTGGCAAACGTTGGCAGGCGACTTTGAAAGTCATTGGCCGTTAGGTTTGGTGTATGATGTGCCCTAATAAACTTACGGGCATATCTTTGTGGGCTTCACTAAAATTGGCCACAGACTAAATCGATGAATCGAAGACCCGATTTGCTGAGGCTGGCTGTTTTGCCCGTGCCCGAAATAAAACCCTTGGTGTGATACTCATGTTTTGAGCTGCATTCACGTATCCAACTTACTATTGGCGCTGCTATCTTGCGCTGGTTGGGCGCGACGCTAATGGGGAATCCAGAGGCGCTGAACGATATTTCAAGCGAAGGAGTGCTACCATGGGCTTTGCCTTGTAGCATCCATGGATAGCGTTTCAGGAATTCTGGTGTGCCTTTTCTGATCTGATTTCGCGGAATGATGATTTTGTAATGCACGGGAATCGAGGATACAAACTTGGGAATTGTGAGGTCTTGGTTTGCACGTTTTTTCATTAAGAATGAGGCAATATCTAAGCCCGCGATATTCATTCCGTTGTAGTTGCCGTGGTGATTAGTATCTTTGAAGTACTTGTCATGCCATGGTGTAAATTGAGAAGAAAAGAGAATGCCTAATTCTAGATGAAGATGCGCGCGGTCGCGATTTAGGCCGTTACCTGTGTAGCCCAGTGTTCCGACATTATCTCCTAAGGATAATTTTTGCCCCTCCTTGACTGCAATGGAAGATAGGTGAGCATACAGGCTGTAGACAGGGCCACCCACCCAATTGTGTTCAATGACAAGGTATTTGCCGTAGCTACTATGATGAGAGATCGCATTGCAATAAACGACTTTGCCTGCGCCTATGGCTTTGACCTTATCCAGTGGTATGCCGTTGTTGTCACGTTTGATAGGTTTGATATCGATACCCTCATGAAACTTGGTGCAGATGATCCCATCATGAGTGCGTTTTTTATTGCGAACAAAGCCGTATTTACCCCCGGTCCATGGACGTGATGTCTGACCTTCGAAGGTTCGGTAGACATACATGTAGAAGCGTTGCTCATCATTACTTAGAAGATAATGGTTACCGGTGGGTAGAGCTACCGAATCCTTGTAGGTTTGAGCTTGAGCTGGATGGAAAAGAGTGAGGGCTTGCGTAAGCAGGTAAATGACTGTCACTAGCTGTGACACAGAGGACCTGTAGCGGCCTAATTGACCAGAGGATGCAGACGACACTGAGATGGAGGTGGTGAGATTACCTTGTAATTAGCTCTTCTTTTTGGCCTCTTTTTTCATCTGCTTGAGGCGAGCTTTCCATTGCTTAGGATCTTCTCCAATGCGGGGCGCGATCTGATCATAAAGTTTGACCTCTTCTTGGGTAATTCCAGTCCATATGACCAGGATGCCGTCATTCACAGGTTTATCAATGCGCACAACTCCAAGCGGTTGACCATTCACCAATGATAGCAGTAACTTCCCCTGGTGCATCGTGGTAATCTCAGTAAGACGCTTTGATCCTTGGGCATTGAGTTTGAAAACCATGCCGTAAGTGCGTTCATCATCGGCAGGAAAAGGGCTGCATGCTTGAACGTTTTTTGAGCTGACCTCAGGTACTTTTCGAAAATAACGCGCGCCTGCTAGTGTATTGAATTCTCGTGCAAATTTAGGTGCTTCGGCAGCTGAGCCCTCAAGATGAAAAGTAATAGATGCAGGCGGGGCTTTTTTGCCGGCCGCTTCTGTCGGGATACACAGAGCGAAAAGAATAAGCAGGAGTAATGCGGATGAGCAAACATTCATGAGTTGAGACTGGGCTTTAAGTCATGTAACGTGAAGTAAAAAATGGTCGGGGTATAGATGTTGATTTCTCTCTCAGGCTTTGGGGTTAGTCGGGATGAATAAACACAAAAAACCCTGATGGCGGAACCACCAGGGTTTTTTCAAAATGACCGACTGTAGGGGCAATCGGAAAAGTTGAAAAATTATGCTCTGCGGCGTCTGAATAGAATCATGCTCATGCCGAGTGCGCCCAGGGCTGCACTGCTTGGCTCGGGAACGATATCCCAAGTTGCTGATACGAGTCCTGCTCCTGTGCCCTCAGCGCCGGCGTAGGTAAGGTTCCATACGCTGCCATCGCTTCCAGTACTCACATCTGTGCGGTTGAGATCGTTTGAATCTACACCAGCAACGGCGAAGAATGGACCAGTCGAGAAATCAGTGCTCCCGCCAAAGGTCACTTTGACGACATCGCCAAAACCAAACTCGAGGGTGGAAGCGGGCGGTTCACCGAATTGCCCTGCATACTGTATGCCGGATTCGACAGCACCTGACGTGTCTGTTCCAATGTAGGAAAAAGTCACATCGCCATAGCCGACAACGTTAACCACAAGATCGTTGCCATCGCTGATGGTTATGTTAGTGCCGCTGTTGGTTCCGCTGGGGACAACGTTGCCAGTTCCGAAATTGATCATAAACGCTTGGGAAGTCGCTATGGCTGCCATTGACACTAGGCCAGCTAGGATTGATTTGAGTTTCATTTGGGTTGTTTTTTGGTTGGTTAGCAAACAAAGTAGCCTAGGGAAATTTGAGGATTGGCTACATATGCATGTAATTACAAAAAACCTCAGCCAGCAAGCGGATGACGGCCTGAATAGTAAACATTTCTTTAATTTACGCTAAATTGAAAGCTAATTTAACTTAAATAAGTAATATCTAGCCCTTTAAGTATGATGATAAATGATCCGCGGTCAGGCCTGTAATGCATTTTTCTAGCTGATTAATTTGGGGTAAAAAAGTGTTAGTTTTCCCAGTAGATTATTTAACTTCCGTTATCTAAATGCGCATTTTACTGGCTGAGATCACAGGGCGTGCCGACTTTCGTGAGGTAGTTGAGAAGACACTTGCAAGCAGTGCCGAGACCATGAATAAGTCACCTTATGCGATGCCTTGGATGATGTCTGTGGCTGACATGCAGCTTGGTCAGCATTCGCGTCTGGTCATCACGCCAGGAGAGGGGAGGGCAGCCTTAATCAAGGCTCAGTTCCAGGTTTACTGCCCTCGTCTGGTATGCATGGGAGGCCACGGTCAAGTCGATGCATGGAATAGTCGTCTACTGGCGGTCGACGGCAAAAGTGCAGCTTATAAAAGTGCAGCTTATTATTGTATGGATGAGACTTGTCAGGAAGCAGTGGATTCGGCGAAGAGCTTGATCGAGTTGTTGACAAATTGAGACAGAGATTGGGTTGAGTGGAATGACAACATTTCACCAAAAGCCTACTCGGTCTAATCTTCGAGTATACTTTGGTGGAGCTTGATGGCCTCTCCGCCCAGGATGGCAGCGGTGCCTAGGAGTGTATCCTCTGTCACCGTCCGCGGTACTTGTGCCACAGGGCGAGCAACGCCCATGATTAGTTGCCCGTAATTTTGAGCTCCTCCGACGTGTTGGAGTAGCTTGAATGCAATATGACCAGAGTCGAGATTGGGAAATATAAGCACATCGGAGGATTGATGAGCTTTAATGTTAGGGCTTTTAATCTCTGCGGCGGATGCATCCAAGGCGACATCTATTTGGACTTCGCCTGAAATCTGAATATCGAGTCGCCCATCACTAATCATTTTTTTGGCAAGCATGGTTGCAGCTGCCATTTTTTTAGCTGATTCTGAACTCGAACTTCCTTTAGTAGAGTGGCTTAGCATAGCAACACGCGGAGTCCTGCCCAAGAAGTGGTGAGCCAATTTGCCTGTCTCAATAGCAATGCAGGCGAGTTGTTTGACGTCAGGATCTGGGATAATGCCACAGTCAGCCATGAATAAGATGTTATCACGGCCAAAATGTTTGAGGTGAGGAGCGACCATGATCATGGCACCATAAATTCGAGGCACCTCTGCCAGGGGTTTCATGATAGTAATGACGGAGCGAAATACTGATGCCGGCATTGATAGATTGCCGGCAATCATTCCGTCGGCATGGCTGTATTGCACCATCATGGCGCCAAAGTTGTGTGGGCGGCTCATGATCTCTTTGGGGTTGAGAATCTCTTTGCCTTGATAGCGGGTTGTTTTTTTGAGCCGGTGGCAGAAGAGCTCTAAGTCTGAGGCCTTTGCGGGATTGATAACGCTGACAAACTCCATGCAGACAGATTCGTCTTCTGCCAGTTGATGAATTCTGTCCTTATCGCCGAGTAGTATGGGGACGCCAATTCCCATGGCGACCATGCGCTCAGCCACTCTCAATACCCGAGAGTCTTCTCCGTCGGTAAAGACGATGCGTTTGGGTTGGCACTTCAGCTTGCGGTAGAGCAAGTCCGTCAAGGAGTTGTTATCAGTTATAGATGAAGCAGCAGTCATTAGGTTAGCTGAATGGTGAGGTGTTTATTGGGAATGTCAGGCCGCTAAGATGGAGTGCAAATATGTTTCGAGCCATGTAGCAAGATAGATGCCTATGCAAGTGAGAAGTAATGGTCTGATTTTTATGTCTTACTATCTAAGTGATGATGAAGTCTTTGTGGAGTGATAATATGATTTGGAACGCGGCAACATGGCAGCGGGAATGCTTTTTTTAATTTGGTTTTCTTAACAAAATGAGTCATAATGCATTTACTAACCTGTCACTTAAAAGTCCGATTTTCAATTGAGTAAGAAGAAAAACAGTCGATCCAAGGCATCGCAACACGCGGTCTATAACAAAGTGAGGGCGCGCACTGAACGTATGAATGCCAGTGTTCGCTTGGCGTTTTGCATCCTTGTGTTGATGGGCTGTTTCGCATTTTTGGCAACAGCGCTGACTCCATATCGCGAGCTGAAGGCTTCTGAGCAGGCTTTGTCTCTGATCATCGAGAAAGAGAAAATAGTGATAGAAGGCAAAGATGCTAAGCAGCGCGAGCTGAACGCCATCTTGCATGACCCTCAATATTTGGAAATCATCGCGCGTGATCGCTTAAATTATTACAAGCCAGGTGAGATCGTTTTTCGAATCGAGAAGCCAAACTGAGTTGGTAGTTGGCATCCCAAATGTCCAAGCGCATGTGAGATTGGCGCTTGCACTTGCAGGGTGGCTAGTTAAGTTTTTTTAGATCGTTGCCTTGATTGTCCAACTATTATATTTTCTAAAATGCCCTCGCTTTTCATTTTTCCTACTCAGTGCCTCGTGACGAGGCTGTTGCCTGTTTTTGCCATTTTCGTGTTGCTTGTCTCGGCTAAGGCATCGGCTGAGGACGAAGTGCCAGAGATCTTAGCTGCCCATTTTGTTAAAGACCAAACTGTATCTGGTGAAGTCGGTGCGATTATGCCGCCAGAGGAAATCAACAAATACATTGCCAAGGTGAAAGCGGCATCAAAGGCGAATCCTGAATGGTACGCTGCATACGCCAAAGAGGCGAAACCTGGTATCCCTCTGCCATGGCACGAAAATTTAGGGCTCACCAAAGAGGATTATGAAGATTATTTAGCACTCTGGGATCAGCGCAAATTTAAGGCGATGCAGCAGGTGGTCATTCGACTTGAGGAGCCAAAGCCCGGTGAGTGGATGATTCGTGTAAGCGGGGTAGGTATGACGATCTCCTTGCTTCGCTATAACCCGAAGACGGGGAATTTTAAGTCACCCAATGGTGAGCTCAAACGCATTGAAGATATCGACGCGGATGAGCGCAGTATTTTAGGTGCCTGGACTGGCAAGGAGTGGAGATACGAGAATAATAGTGAGTTCATCTCGACGAAGGAAAATCTAGCACTTGGAAGTTACAAAGATGGTAAGTATGGTTTATTGATATACCGCCTCCAAGAGAGTACCGCGGGTCGACGCTTGGCGGACAAGAGCTTAGTGATCCGATTCAGTCCTCCCCAAAAATAAGTGATGGCAGGACAGTCAGGTGACGATGCGCTCGTGCATAGTGAACGAGGGAAGTCTGGTCATTTGCTTGCGATGATGAGGCGCTTATTGCTAACCGGCTTCATTTTTTTCGCTGCGTGCTTTATTGTTTCAAATCTATGGATGATGTCTCCCTGGGGTGTCGGTATGGCTGAACGCAAGGTGAGTCAGCGCCTCGGCATGGATTGCGAAATTAGGTCTATGCGGTGGTCCCCTTGGAATGGAATCACGGTGAGCCAACTGCGTGTTTTGATGCCAGGTGATGACAATCAGTCAATTTTGGATGTCGAAAGTGTTCGCATCAAGCCATATTGGAAACCATTGCTTAGGCGACAACTGCAGTTGCGCGAGGTCAGGCTGAATCAGCCACGTATCGAGCTTGCGATCGAGGCGCTTGCAGCAGTCCCCGCTGACGTCGATCTGATCGAGAAGCCTCCGCCCATTCCTCCGGCGTTGGCTGCTAATCGTGCACTACTCGTGCCTCAAGCCGAGGCCGCAGCACAGGCGAAGGCAGAGGCACAAGCCAAGGCAGTGGCAAGAGCAAGCATAGCCGATTATGCGAATGCGCTGGATCAAACCAAGCCAAGCTCGCAGGTGTTGGTGCAGCAAACACCATCGCAGAAAGTGCCGGTAAAGCCGGCTTCAGATGTGGTGGCTGAGCTGAAACGAATTCCGGCAGGACCATCGATGCGCTTGCTCGTGAACGATGCCAGTATTCGTTTGTTTTCACTGACAAAAAATAGGGATTTGTTAACTGTGAATAAGGTGTCGCTTGATTTGCCATTATCGGGCAAAGACGCGAATGGTTTTATTGAGGTGGCTGGTAGGGATCTACCAGATGTTGCTGAGTTGCCTGACTTTAAGCAAAAGCTCGCATGGAAACGACCACGCTTGGAAATAGAAGAGCAAGAAGTCGATCTGGGCTTTGCGAAGATTAATATGCGGATTCAGCTCGGTCTACAGAATGTTCAAAGCCGCTTACCTTTTATTGTCGATATGGTCATTAGGCCCCAGCAGGTTGAGTCCCTCGCATGGCTTGAACAGCGATCAATGCATGCAAGCGCAGGCCTCATTGCTGGGCGCTTTAGGTTGCTTGGTATGCTTGCAGATCCCCTAGGCTGGAAGGCAGAGGGGGTGTTTGCTGGTGAGCGCGTCACGGTGCAAGCTGGTGAGGGGCGTCCGCGTGTTACCTTTGATACTGTATTCCTGCCGGTAATACTCCAAAGTGGTAAATTGCATTGGCTCGGACTGAAGATGCTGGGAGAGGATTTTTCGATACTAGGGAATGGTCGTGTGTCGATGCGTGGTGGCATGGTGAGTGTCACTCGTATAGTGGCTTCTCCAGAAGTGGCGGAGGTTATGGAGAAAAGCCTGAGCCGAGCAGGACTGGTCGAGACGCGATGGTGGTATGATATGTATACGCCAGATCGCAAAGTGAGAGATTTGATTGTCAGTGGTAGTGTTCTTAACCCTACTATTGATGTTGGCCCGGGGCACGCGAGGCTACCGTTGAGTCATTTGCTACATCTTATCATGAATCCGGGTAAGCATCAGATGGTGCCAAAGGCGCCCGCAACAGTGCCGCAGTCCAGCCGTGCTGAGCCTGAGCAGATCAAATCACAAGATCAAGCGGGGCCGAAGGGCTTGAATGAATCTGAGGAGTTAGTGCCGAGTCAGTTTATACCAGCACCCGAATAATAGTTTATCAAGCATCATGAGAATCATTAGTGGAAGTGCTGGTAGACGTCAGATTCGTGTTCCTGGGTCAGTGGCTCGGCCGAGTACTGATCGGCTTCGTGAGGCCTTATTTTCTATTTTATCTAATCGTGTGCAGGGTGCTCACGTAATGGACCTTTTTGCCGGGTCAGGGGCTTTGGGTCTCGAGTGTTTGAGCCGCGGGGCGAGTAGCTGTGTGTTTGTCGATCGAAGTAAAGAATCGGAGCAGGTCATCAAGAGGAATTTGAAAGATCTTAAGCTCAAAGGAGGAAGGGTGAACTGTAGAGATGTGCTCAGCACTCTGAGAGGGGGTGGTGATTACGATCTTATTTTTGCGGACCCTCCTTACTGCAAGAGCCCTGGCGATGTTGATTATATCGAGCAGTTGTTAGCTGATGAGCATTTGGCAGCATGCTTAGCAGAGGGTGGCTTACTGGTGCTTGAGGACTCCAGTGCCAATAAACGGGGAACCCATGATGGCTGGGAATTACTCGACCAAAGGAGTTACGGTGGCTGTGGAATTCTCTTTTACCAACGGCAATCAAGTCGCTAAGCTTTACCCAGATGTCACGTTCCTTGGTTCTTTTTATCTACAATCTTTTGCTGCCGGTGTTCTTCATCGTGGCATTTCCAGCTTGGCTGTTAAAGATGTGGCGTCGTGGGGGCTATGGCACTGGCCTGATGGAGCGTTTCGGCAGTTTTAGCATCGACGCGTCGGAGGAGAGACAGGGTGGTGTTTATATACACGCAGTCTCGGTGGGAGAGGTGTTTATCGCGCTCAAACTCATCAGACAATGGTTGCAGACAGAGCCAGCATTGAATGTGGTGCTTGCAGCAACCACATCGACAGGGCATGAAGTCGCGCGAAAAAACGCCCCTGCAGGTGTCCGAGTGATCTACAGTCCGCTTGACTTTAATGCCATTGTGAAAGCGGTTTTATTGCGCTTTCAGCCACGGCAAATTGTGCTGATCGAGGCAGAGCTGTGGCCCAATTTTGTCAATAGCGCACGCGAGATGCAAATTCCGGTAGCAATGATCAACGCGCGTTTGTCAAGGCGTTCAGAATTGCGATACAAAAAGTTTGAAGCTTTTGCGCAGCCTTTGTTTCAGATGGTCAGTTTGGTTTGTGTTCAGAATCAGGCAGATATTGATCGGTTTGCTGCATTAGGCATTAGTAAGTCTCAAATTCACCTCACGGGCAGTGTGAAGTTTGATCCCGCTGGAGGAGTTGCTCCTCAAAAGCGTGAGGCTTTCCACAATATGCTTGCAGATTTTGGTGTGAGTGAAGAGGGAGAGCGGCAGGTAGTTTTGTTAGCTAGTAGTCACGATGGTGAGGAAGGCTTGTTGGCTGACACAGTGCGGCGCTCCTGTGCTGAAGCCTTGTTGGTCGTTGTGCCTCGCCATGCAGAAAGAAGAGCGCAAGTTCTCACAGACCTCGAATCGTCTGGTTTTGAAGTGGTATTGAGTAGCCAATATCACGCCCCTGATGACGCATCCAGAGCGTGCTTGGTTATCGATACTACGGGTGAGCTTTGTGACTGGACGGCGCACGCAGATGTGGTTGTGGTGGGGAAAAGCTGGTTGGCGCAAGGAGGTCAGAATCCTGCCGAAGCGATTGTTGCCGAGGTGCCAGTGATCACGGGGCCGCATATGCAGAACTTTGAGCCCTTGGTCAGTATGTTGCGAGAAGCAGGGGGCATTATCACACTTTCAGCAGTAGACGAGCTGGGTCATACTATTAAGCAGTTGTTAGCAGATCGTGAGCGCGTAAGTAGTATCTGCCAACAGGCGAAAAAAGCATTGGCTGTGCATAATAATGCAACACAGAAAACTATCAAACTTCTCAATATGAATGCTTCCGTTCGAGCAGGGTTCATGCAAGAGTAAGATCAAGATCATGAGTGATAAAGGATCATCGTCAGATAAAAATGAGCAAGCGCCCGACCTGAGTGCTTTGGACTTTGGCCCAGCTTGGGCCCGAGCAGACCAAGGGAAAAAAGGTCGTGGCCCCGGTAAGGGGAAGTCACATGCTGGCTCACGGTCTAAACCATCGAGGCCATCTAAAGCAAAGGAGGGGGGGAAGCCTGATCACAATCGTTCCGATGGCAGACAGCAACGTCGTAGTGGGTCTGATCGTGAACACCGGGGTGGACCGCGCCAAGGAAGGGGACGCAATGACTATTCCAAAGGGGCTCGTGAACAAAAGCACGTTGTAGCTGCTCCCGAGGGAGTGAAAGCTCGTATTATGCCGATTGAGGAAGGGCTCGATGCAATGGCGAAGCAGATCACGGCTACGGGTCGCACACATTCAGTTTTTGATCTGGCTTGGCTAGTGCTAGGGTCTTTGGACAGATTTCATGTCATTTTCGAGGGTGGCGAACAGGATATCTATCGCAGCAAGACGGATCATTCCGTATGGCACACCCAGAAAGAATGTATCAGTCACTTTGTCTCGTCCGAGTTGATCAATAAATATTACGATGAGGAGATTACCGAGGTGGATCCACCTAGTGGAAACTTCCAATCTGTGGCGCGATGTGGCTTGAGCAAAAAACTCATTGGCCCGCCCAACCACCATGGTTATCAACAGGCTCTAATCGATTTACATCGTGAGCGGTTTTCATCCATGCCGATTGAGCGCTACAAGAGCAAAGTGATCATGGAGCACGGCGAGGAGGCGGTGCAGGAGTGGATGGACTCAATGTGTAAGCAAAAGCGCTGGCGCCCTAAAGCCGAACAGCCCGATGAACAAGCTGCTGAGGCTGAGCAAAAAGAAGTCCAGCAGGAAGCAAGCGAGCAGGAACAACTTAATCAATCGGAAGCAACCCCAGCCGAGCAGGTGGCTGAGCCAGAGGTGGCTAGCCAAGAGGAAGATAGTGTCGAACATGATGCTGCCATCCCAGCTGATGAGCAGCCTGCTGATGATGTGGAGGCTCAGCCTGATGCGGCGGCTGAGGCCGAATCAAAAGTAGATGCTGGGTCAGAAGTAAAAGATGAAGAGCAATCCCTCGCTAATCATCGAGAGGTGGAGCAGCACTTTCTTGAGCATGGATTTGAGAAAGAATTCTATCAAGGCAAGAGCGTATCGGCTCTTGCCAATATACCAGCGAGGATGATCAGTCCGGGGTTGATGACCTTACTTAAGGAAACGGTCTCTGAGGAGAAGCGCTATCCGGGTAATTTAGCTTCTATTCTATGCCGGCAAATGAGCGGCCGTCACCTTGCCGTTTACAAGTGGAAAAAGCGCTTGCATTGTGGCCCGGCCAGGCCGCGTCATGCATCTAAAGATCTCATCATGGCTGATCGTCCCACAGCAATGTTTCAGTGGGTAGTCGGACATCCAGGGGCAAATATCGACGAGCTATGGAAGGACTGCCTGCCAGCAGATATTGATGATGCAACTCGCCATACTTGGTATCACGATCTTCATTGGCTGATCAATGAGGGCTTAGTGCTATTGCTTTCCGATGGCACCATCCACGCGGCGAAAGAACAGAGCGTCAAACAAGAGCCCAAGCAAGAAGCGGTTAAAAAAACAGCGAAGAAAGTGGCGAAAAAGGCAGTCAAAAAGTCGGCTAAGAAATCAGCCCAGCAACCCAAAGCCGCAGGCGGTGATGAAGACGACGCCAAGGCCGAAGGAAGCGATGATGCCAAGACTGAAGCCAGTGGCCCTGAGGGCGAGTCAACGGAACAGAAAAAGTAAATGATTTCGTAGCGTGACTGATCAGGACAATACAGCTCCTCGTGAGAAGAAGAAGGTTTTCCCCGCAAGGATGTTCAAACGTGCTACCGTGGTATGTCCATCATGTTTGATACGTTTCAAAGAGCATGCTGACCAATGTCCAAACTGCCAATTTGATGCACATCGCTCAGTGGAGCAATTTAAGTTTGAGCCTCCGGTCATGCAGCGCTGGATGGATAATGCGAAGGTATTTGATGCACCTGCAAGGCAAGAGATTGACCAAATCATCGATCGGCTCATCAAGCAATTCCCTCAGGTTAGTTTGTCAGTTTGCACGGTCGAGCTTGATGATCCCATCAGTCTTTCAGAGTTTGGTTTCTGGATGATGAACGCCTGTCGTCTTGATGAAGGGCAAAGTAGTGAGCAGCGACCATGGACCATTCTTTTGCTTATCGATGTGAAGCGCGGCCTGTTGTCTCTGACCCCTGGTTATGCGATTGAGGCATTCATGGATGATGCCGATTGGCAAGAGGCCCTGAAGATGATGGTTCCGGATATGATTGCCCGTGATTATCGCTTATCTTTGAAGGGCTTCGTCAAGGATGCCATTCAACTGTTACGCAGATCGGCTCAAGATGTGATGCAGAGTTTGAAACATAATTAACATGAGTTCGAAGTTCTTATATGGATTTAACATCCTCGTTGTTTTTTGTTTGTTAGCCGTCACCGTGCGGGCGCAGGTGGAGGCGTTTGATGTGGATGACTCGGTGATTCCTCAGCGGCCACCGAGCCATGTTTTTGACCCTGCTAAGTGGCTAAGCCCTGTCGAGGAAGATCAGATTCAGAGCGAGCTGGCGCGTCAGCTCAAGGATCATGAAATAGATATCTACATCGTCACGCGCGCGAAGCAGCCGGTCCAAGGAGCCAAGACCTATGCCCGCACGCTAGGTGAGACATGGTCTCGGGCGCCCGTATGGTGTGTTATTTTTTATGTGCCGGGAGATCCTGCAGGCTTCCATGTTCAGGCAGCAGGCTTGGGTTTGGACCCCGCAAGAGTGAACCGAGCAGTCGCAGAGGCCTCGAAGCGAGCACGACGCGAAATGACTGAGAAAGACCGTGTCATGGCGGCGTGGAGTGAGTGCGCCGAGGTGCTGCGCTTTATGCACGGGGCGAGGGATTTGAGTGTCGAGGCACTAGTCGATAAGCAAAATGAACGAAGGGAAGAATGGATCAGTAATGAGAAGTGGAAGAGGATTATCATGGTGGGCCTGATCGGGCTTGTCATCATACTTGCTGCCCTTGCTTATTACATCTTTGCAGGTAAGCGGAAAAAAAAGTGTCCCCCGGTTTATCAGTTTCCTGACACCGCATGGCGCAGACGTTACCAAGCACCCTTCAGCGGCGGTGGCGGAGTGGTGGCAAGTAGCCGCCGTAAAAAAGCGCGGCTTGCTACTCCCTCTGAGGAGAGCAATGATGCCTGATCAGAGCACCATGGATAACATGTGTGAGCGCGTCAGTTATTGATCAGTAAATTTGAAATCAACCATCTGGCGTTCCATATCCACTTCACTGATGTGGCATTTATATTGCTGACCAATAGTGAATTCCTGATTCTTGGGTCCGCGGAAGCGCAGTAGTGTGGGCTCAAAGGCCCAGTCGTTTTGGTAGCCAGGGAACTCCTCGGTTTTAATGAGCCCCTTGGTCATGATGTCGATGGCTTCCACAAACAGGCCGAAGTGTCGTACATCGGTGACCACGCAGTTAAAGACTGGCGGATCTTTTTGCAGTGAGCACATATGCAGATACTGCAGCATCTTCAGACGGCGAGATTCGTTTTCCGCCTCGGCGGAGGTGCGCTCGGTCTCGGAGATGTGTTGGGCGATCTGAGCCGCCTCGCCTGGGGAGGGTACACGGTCGGCTTTTTCGGGTGGGGTTGGTGGGTTGCCAAGCTGGCGCTGCAGGCCGCGGTGCACCACCAGATCGGCGTAGCGGCGGATGGGGGAGGTGAAGTGGCAGTAGTCGGTCTTGGATAGGCCGTAATGGCCGAGTGGATCGGGCAGGTAGGCGGCGCGCTTCAGGGACTTGAGCAGGCCGATCTTGATCGCGTGTTCCTCGAGGCTGCCTTTGGCGTCGTTGAGTAGTTTCTGGATGTGTTTCTTGTTGGTGAGGTCGCCGGGTTTGTAGCCGTGCAGGCGGGCGAGCTCAGCGTATTCGTTAAGCCGGTCCGGATCTGGATCTTCGTGGATGCGGTAGATGGTGGTTTGGCCGCGAGTTTTGAGCAGGCGTGCCGCGCACTCATTGGCGACGAGCATGAACTCCTCAATCAGCTGGTGGGACTCGTTGTATTCATGCTTCTCGATACCTGTGGGTTTGCCCTGCTCATCGAGCACTACGCTGACCTCGGCCATGTCGAGGTCTAGGGCGCCATTGCCGAAGCGGCGTTTCCTCAGAAGTGAAGCCAAGCCCCAGGCATCGTGCAGCATCTGGATGATGCCAGGATCTTCATCGGGGAAGAGCTTGGCGACTTGCTCATCAGATTTCATCAGGATGTCTTGCACCTGCTCGTAGGTGAAGCGTCGCCCCGAGTGGATCACGGCACGTGTGAAGCGTGAGGAACGGATTTTGCCATCCTTATTAATCTTCATTACACAGCACTGAGTGAGGCGGTCGACCTCGGGCATCAGTGAGCAGAGGTGGTTGGAGAGCTCACGTGGGATCATGGGAAGCACGCGGTCTGCCATGTAGGTGGAGTTGCCACGCTCGCGTGCCTCTTTGTCGAGGGCCGAGCCCGGTTTGACATAGTGGGAGACGTCGGCGATGTGCACTGCGAGTTCCCAGCCTCCACCCTGATCTTCTGGTTTTTTACGCACACTGATCGCATCGTCAAAGTCCTTGGCATCGTGGGGGTCAATGGTGATCACCGGCAGGTCACGCCAGTCATCACGGCCCTCGGTGTCTTCCTCGGTCACGCGGTCACCAAAGGCCTTGGCCTCGGCGAGCACGTCAGGGGGGAATTCATCACGTAGGCCGTGCTTGTGCACGATGGAGAGCATGTCGATGCCCGGTGTATCTGGCCAGCCGAGCACCTCGGTGACGCGACCCAGGGGTTTGGAGTTTGGGTTGTCCCATTGAGTGAGCTCCACCGCGACGATCTGGCCGGATTTTGGGCCGTCTTTTTTGTCCTTGGGCAGGGTGTTGCGGTCGATATTCACATCCGGTATCTTCATGTCATCGGGCTGCACGTGGGCGAATTTGCCACTGCGGAAGTAGGTGCCCACGATGCGGGCCATGCCGCGCTGGATGATTTTTTCTACGTAGCCAGCCGCCTCATCATCGGGCTTGGCCATGCCTAAGGCGCGGTGCTCACGGCCACGGCGGTGTTTGGTCCAGTCTGGCTGACCGATGCGGTCGACCCTGACGGCAACACTGTCACCATTCATGGCGGTGGA
>CBFHPA010000020.1:0-43221 GCA_965657565.1 Oceaniferula sp. | reverse complement strand
CACACGCAGTGCGTATATCACGCCATCTATATGATACGAAATCCGGAGGAGGATTTCTACAAACCAGCATGGCCGGAGCGGAGCGCAGGCAATTCCTTCCCTCTCCGCCATTTACGCTCTATGGATGAAACTTCAGCGAAATGGTTACAGTGAATTCGACTACTGCACGCCATCTGACCTGCATCCAGCCTACTGAATCACCCGAGAAGCATTGAAAGCTGATCAAATCATGCCCACTTATACATACCCCGATTAAAATCGGACCAAACAAAAAATAACCCACGATATAATAAGTATATATACATAATATTCAGCGACTTAATACTATATTTACGCATATATATCATGTTGATAAGTTAAAGAAGAATCGGTATTTAAGCATAATATTCGTCTGTTAATAACTACGTTTACTATTGTTACTCTGTTAATAACTTACCATATTCATTGCATACTGTGTCCGATATTAAGAAATCATCAAAGTTACGCAGAATAGGTGTGTTGCGTATGCCGATGCCATGGCACCGGTCTATCGTGCGAGAAAATGACGCGGATGCGGTAATCTTGCTACATGGCCTGTGGCGCAGCCTATGGGCCATGGAGCCCATGGCGAAATTCTTGCACGAACATGGCTATCACAGCATTAATGTCCCTTATCCTTCGTTTCGAAAGCCTATGGAGGAGCTTGCCGACCTCATCCATGACGCCATTCTACTCCATGGGGGCGATCGAAAGATTCACTTTGTCACCCACTCATTAGGAGGCATCTTAGCCCGAAAATTGCTGCACATGCTGCCCGCTGAGCAAACTGGTCGCATTGTGATGCTCGCGCCACCGAACCAAGGTAGTGAGATCGTAGATTGGGCTCTGAACTACAAACCGCTGGCCCGCACCCTCGGACCGGCTGGAAAGGGGCTAGGAAGTGGTACGCTAGATAGTGCACCCCTGCCTACTCAAATCGATTCCGCAGTCATCATGGGCAAGCAAAGCAACATCCCCTTCTTTCGCAGCCTACTTGATAAGGACAACGATGGTATCGTCTCCGTCGAGCGGGGCCGTATTGATGGCATGAACGAGTTTCACATCCTTGACACGGATCACACCTTCATTGCCTCAGATCATCGCGTCATGGATTTAACGCTCAAATTCCTGAGAGAAGGTAAAACCGCCTGAGTTTGTGCTTTTGATTTAGCCTATTGGTCTCTAGAACTCGGCCGCACTGTATGCAGGCCGCGTCCTATTCTAGACCGCATCCTATTCCCAGCATTAGCGAATTAATCTATTGCCCACCAAGAGCCCGATGAGCAACGCCGATAAAAAAGAACCCACCGACTTCATTCGTGAAATAGTCGCCAAAGATCTAGCGAGCGGAAAACACGACACGGTGATCACCCGATTCCCGCCTGAGCCCAATGGCTACCTGCATATCGGACACGCCAAAGCGATATGCATCAGCTTCGGGATTGCACTCGAGAATAAGGCCGTCAACGCACGATGCCATCTACGATTTGACGACACAAACCCTGAAAAAGAGGAAACCGAATATGTCGAAAGCATCAAAAACGATGTTCGCTGGCTTGGTTTTGATTGGGGTGATGATCTTTACTTCGCCAGTGATTACTTCGACTTTTTCTATGATTGCGCCAAGCATCTCATCACTAATGGCCTCGCTTATGTCGATGAGCAGTCTCCCGATGAGATGAAACAAAACCGCGGTGATGTTGTCACCCCCGGAACCGCGTCCCCCTTCAGGGATCGCCCTGCAGAGGAGAGCCTTACTCGATTCGAGGAAATGAAAGCGGGCCAGCATGCTGATGGCTCCATGGTGCTGCGTGCCAAGATTGATCTCAGTTCATCAAACATGAACATGCGTGACCCGGTGATCTACCGAATCATGCACGCCACTCACCACAATACGGGTGACCAGTGGCGCATCTACCCGATGTATGACTTCGCCCACCCATTGGAAGATGCCCATGAGCATATCACTCACTCTCTGTGCAGCCTCGAGTTTGAAAACCACCGCCCCCTTTATGACTGGTTTGTGCAGAACTGCCCCGTGCCCTCCACGCCGCGCCAGATTGAGTTTTCCAGGTTGAACCTCAGTTACACCGTGATGAGTAAGCGCAAGCTGCTCCAGCTCGTTGAGGAAGGACATGTCAACGGCTGGGACGATCCTCGCCTGCTGACCATCTCAGGAATGCGCCGCCGCGGCTATCCCCCAGCTGCCATCCGCAGCTTCTGTCACCGTGGAGGTGTCACCAAGGTCAATAGCGTTACCGATATGGCGATCCTTGAATCTGAAATTCGGGATGAGCTCAACCGCACCGCCCAGCGTCGCATGGCTGTGCTTGACCCCCTTAAGGTAGTCATCACCAACTGGCCTGCCGACGATCACTCTGAACTCGTTGAAGTCCCCAATAATCCCGCCAACAAAGAGGCTGGCACGCGCATGGTTTCACTCGGCAAGGAAATCTGGGTCGAACGTGAGGACTTCATGGAGGACCCACCCAAGAAATTCTTCCGCCTCGGACCAGGCAGATCTGCTCGCTTACGGGGTGGTTATATCATCACTTGCACAGGCTTTGAGAAAAACGATGCAGGAGAGCTTACCGAGATTCACTGTGAATTCATTCCCAATACTATTGGCCAGGATGCACCGGAAGGCATCAAGTGCCGTGCTGCTATTCACTGGGTAGATGCCGCCACAGCGGCCACTGCTGAAGTGCGCCTTTATGACCGCTTATTCTCCGAGGAAAATCCAGACGCTGCCGAAGGCGGCTTCCTCAGCTGCCTCAATCCAGATTCACTGACCATCATCGAAAACGCCAAGCTTGAGCTGTCATTGAGTGAGGCTGACAAAGGCTCTCGTTACCAGTTTGAGCGCATTGGTTATTTTTGCGCCGATGCTATCGATCATGCTCCCGGGGAGAAAATCGTCTTCAACCGAACCGTCGCGCTGAAGGACTCCTGGAAGAAATAAGGAGAAGCCTTGCCGGCTAGCCTTTTCGTTCACCACGTGGCCTCATCGCCCACTATTAGGCTATTAGACTATTAGGCCTCGTCTTGACCTACATTGATCAGAATCTCACGGGGCTTAGCTCCCTCACCCGGCCCGATAATGCCACGCTGTTCAAGAATATCCATCATACGAGCTGCACGTGTGTAACCCAGGCGTAAGCGGCGCTGCAATAATGATGTGCTGGCCTTCTTCTCTTGTCTAATTACCTCGAGACATTTCTGCACTGTCTCCTCATCCGCATCAGAAACATCTTCCTCGCCCCCCTCAGAGCTTGCATTTTCGATGTGCTGCTGGACCGAGCTTTCAAATTGCTGTTCCACTTGATTAGAACAGTAATCGACTAGTTTTGACACCTCATCATCATCAATAAAGGCTCCTTGAGCACGCTCTAGTTTAGCTGATCCAGGAGGCAGATAAAGCATATCACCCTTACCAACCAGCTTATCGGCACCTGAAACATCAAGGATGACTCGGCTGTCTAGCTTGGATGAAACCTGGAACGCAATACGGCTGGGAATATTGGCCTTTATGATACCAGTGACGACATCTGCACGCGGTGTCTGCGTCGCGATAATCAGATGAATACCTGCCGCACGTGCTTTCTGAGCAATACGAGCAATATTCATTTCGACATCAGCTGGAGCTGTTTGCATGAGGTCAGCAAGCTCATCAATGATGATTACAATATATGGCACACGGTCAGGTATGACCTCATCTTCCTCCTCGTCATCAGTGCCATCTATTGCGGCAGGACCGAGCTCGCCATCTGTGAGCGCCTGAGCAATCGAATCAATATGTTCCTGATCATAAAACTCCTCTTCTTCATCGTCATTGCCTACATCATCTACCTCAGGCTCGTCAGGTACTTCTATTTCACGCTGATTGAAGCTGTCAAAGTTCCGCACACCCACTTCAGCAAACATACGATAACGACGCTCCATCTCATTAACAACCCAGCGAAGAGCAGCGACCACCTTATTCGGATCTGTCACAACAGGCACTGCCAGATGTGGTAGCGAGTTGTACATCTGCATCTCTACCACCTTTGGGTCCACCATGATAAAGCGGAGTTCATTAGGGCTAAACTTAAAGAGAATACTGGTAATAATAGAGTTGATACATACTGATTTACCAGCACCCGTTGCACCAGCAACAAGCAGGTGCGGCATCGCAGCCAAATCACCAACGACCGTGTTGCCATACACATCCTTACCGAGAGCCAGCGGAATCTTCTTCTTCGCGCTGGTAAACTCAGGATCTTGAAGCAATTCATGCAAGGGCACAGCTACTTTATCAAGATTGGCAATTTCTATACCCACTGTGTCCGAGCCAGGAACAGGTGCTAATATATTAATTCTCTCTGCCTTGGTGGCGCGCGCAATATCTGCCTCCAACTGAGTAATACGACTCACCCGCAAACCCGCACTAGGATAAACTTCATATCGAGTGATCGTTGGACCTTTGGTAATGTTGCCAGCTGTTACTTCGACTCCGAAAGCCCCTAATGTATCAATAATTGTTTTTTGAATGGCTACTAGCTTCCCAGTATCAGCCTCAGCCTCTGGCTCCTCATGCTCAGGGATATCTAGCAAGTCATATCCGGGAAGCTCATAGTTTGCGAACTCATCTGTGGAGAGACCGGCATGCTCAGGTTGCTTTTTCTCGAAAGGCTTTATACCTAGGTCAGCACTGTGCCTCTTGCGCTGGGAAGAATCAATAATCTGCGGTGCCGGAGTTTCCTTGAGGGGCAACTCAGGTTGATTCTCTTCATCAGAGTCATCAGCTTCATCAATTACTTTTTTCTTTGTTGCCTTTTTGCGAGCAACCTTGGGTTTGATATCGGCATCACCGGCTTCACCGGAGAGCACATCATCATGTCTCTTGCGTAATTTTTTGAGTGCAGAGTTATCCCCGCCAGTTTGAGACTTTATTTTTCGCCTCTCATTAAGCCCTGCTATCCATTTAGCTATGTAGCTAATCACAGCACTCGTGAAAGTAATAGGATGCAGACCTGTAAGCAAAATAAGACTGATCAAATAAACACAAATAAGAACCAGGATCGCGCCCGGCTTATTGAGTAGCGCCTCAAGAAAACGTGTCCCAGTCCAGTAGCCGATCCATCCACCAGCACCCCCCTCAATCCCACTTTCATTCGCCCACTGGCTAAAGAACAAAGTCTGCACCGACAATAAAGCCGCAGCGCTCAAAATAAAGACTCCACAACCAGCCCATGTATACCATGGTGCTCTGGCATTCATTACCAGCTTCGCGGCGCCCATCCAGATCAAGGTCAAAGCGAGCAGATACGCACCCGCGCCCAATAGAGCAAATGTAATATAGGCTACATTCGCACCAACAGGACCAATCCAATTCTTTCCTGTAAATTCGCCATCACCATCAGCACCTCCCATAAACTGAAAAATCGAAGGATCATTGGCCGAAAAAGATATTAACGATAACAACAGCAGCAGACCGAAGCCACACAGCAAGATTCCTAGCACCTCATTCGGCCAGGGTTTACGATCGTTTTGCTTGCTTCTTAATTTATTACGAGGGGCAGCCATATTGTGAGCACATTTGAGGGACCGTGGGGAAACGGTAGGATGGATGAGCTTCCCGTATTCCATGCCTGCTGGCAAGATAAATTCCTCTCATTTAAATAATCAGTAAATCTTAACTTCCTGCTCTTTTTACGACCATTTTATGGTTTTCGTATTTGGTTTTTTTATATCTCGAGCTGATCATTACCGCATGCGCCTCCTGCTTCTATTTATTGATGAGCCCATCCCAGGCAATGTATTACCAGAACTTGCTAGGGAAATAGGCGACATCAAAAGCAGTCATTACTACAAAGCGATGCTTGAGGTCATGCTCAGGCAATTGCAAGGTTTAGAAAATTGCCGCATTCGCTTTTGTTACTCCCCCCTGGATGCCGGCGATGCGACCAAATTCTGGCTGCTTCCGAAGATGTCAGCCACAGCATGCGAAACTGATAATGTCTACGTCACCTCAAATGCTCAATTAAAAGGACCCCAAAGACAGGAGATCGATTTTCGTCCACAAGGGGAAGGCAGCATCGCCCAGAGGTTAAAACGCGCTTTCAGCGAGGGGTTTTCGGATGGGTATACCGCAATCGCGACTGTTGATCCGACATGTATCGAATGTGGCGCCCGATGGATCAATGCCAGTTTTGCACAATTCCACAAACAAACTTCGAGAGATACCCTCATTGGCCCCGGAACAAGAGGCAACTCATACATGATTGCGCTAAAATCCCAGGCCTCCGAATTATTTCAGGAAATACGACAAACCAATCAAGATTTCATGAGCATCTCTGAGTCCAAAGCTCAACAAACAGGCCGGAATATTGAACTCCTTCCACCATTAAGCACCATGTCATCGCTCAGTGACTGGCAGCGATTACTTGATACCCCACTTGGCCCAGCGCTCAAGAAAGCACTCGGAGAGCCGACACATTAAACGGGGCTCGACTGTGCAAACCGATCATCACGTCTTCTTATACGAGACTAATTTCAGACGCTTGAGAAAAAGACATCAGCTCCCCATCGACCTCTACGCGGAGTCCACCATCCGAATCGAAACCTTGAACTAGGCCCGCGAATTCATCTCCATGGGCTGTGAACCTTATGCGCTTACCTGATAAGTAGCAGCTTTTCTGCAAGCGGCTTAATTGGCTCTCAAATTCTTCATGGCAAACATTGACCTGACCAAACACACCATCGAGTAATTCAGCTAAAACGCGCTCTCTCGACATTGATGCTGATATATTATCGGCTAATGCCACCGCATCCATTCGATCGTCGCCGGAAGCGGGAGCGCCCGTTACATTGACCCCAATGCCGACGATGGCAAAATCCTCTTGGGTCTCGACCAAGATGCCCGCACATTTGCTGCCTCCTATATAGATATCATTAGGCCATTTAACTTGCGCGCCGACAGCCCATTTTTGATTCAATGCTTCGACAATACCCAGACCAGCAACCAGAGCAAGACGACCCCACTTTGCTTTAGGTAACGTAGGCCGAAGGAGCATAGAAAAGAGCAATCCATCTCCTGGTTCACACAGCCATTGAGCCCCCCTGCGCCCTCTTCCCGCTAATTGGTGATCGCACAAAACAACGCTGCCATGCTTAGCTCCAGATTCAGCCAATCTACGTGCCTCATCATTGGTCGAGTCCAATTCATCATAGTAATGCAAACGCAAATACCAATCAGGAGATAAGCCTGCAAATTGACGCAAATCAAACATCGGTTGAACTATTAGCGACGATTGAACCGGGAAATTTCACGTTCCACCTCACGCATCTCAGTACGCTTCTTCATATCCTGCCTCTGATCTGAATGACTTTTGCCTTTACCAACTCCGATCTCAACCTTTACACGCCCACCTTTCCAATACAGCCTCAGGCACGGCAAAGTGCACCCCTTTTGAGATGTCACCTCATTGAGTCTGATGATTTCCTTTTTGTGAAGCAAAAGACGTCTGGGTCTCGTAACGCCATGCTGAAACCATTCGCCAGCAGTTTGCCATGGTTGTATGTGACACCCATAGAGAAAAACTTGCCCACCCTCTATGCGAGCATATCCATCAGCAATATTGACTTTGCCTGCCCGTATTGACTTCACCTCTGTGCCCTTGAGCTCAATGCCGCACTCGTAGGTGTCAGAAATGTGATAATCTCGGCGCGCCTTGCGGTTGTTAGCAATATCGGCGCTCATAGGTTCACATGCAAGCAGAACCCAGTTCTAGCACTTCTGGGCTCTGGTGCTGGAGGGATTTAGTCCTCCTTGGATTCAGAAATAACTACCTTACCGTCGATAATTTCAGTTAAGGCTATATCAGCAGCACCCATACTTGGCACCGTATCAATGAGAGGAGAGCGCCCCTGATTGAGCTGCTCAACACGCTTTGATACAACGTTGACTAGAATTTGTGGATCTTGAATGATCTCGGAAGCTTTTACAACAAGGTTGCTTTTCATAGAATTTGAGGGGACCCGTGGCTTAGACTCAGATTGATCAAACGGAATAATGTTTGATTTGTCCATAGTCTGTTCGGAAATGAGTAATATTATATGGATTGAATGTATCCTTCACTGTTAAGCAAAAGAATCAACTGCGGGCAGACTGAAAATCATTTTCCCCCCATAAAATCAAGTTTATTATATCTTTATTTCATCACAAACCCCTAACCCGTTGCTATTTTTGAGTAGCTACTGGCTTAGACGTAAATCATAAAGCCTATGCATGCCTGCAATAAAGTTGCCACGATTGTCACTATTTTGCACAAGACTTTTACCCCACACCTGATCACACTATCGCCAGTTAAAGTGATTTGTTTCAATCCATTAATATAAGAAGCGTATAGTATATGATCCCTGCACCCTCTCTGCAAGCATCCATCCACATTGGAGCCAGCTCAATTTCGCTCTTAATAGTTGAGTCAAATACAGATTCAGAAAATACACCAGGTGACTTTCTTGAGCAGTCGATCCCACTCGCACATGACATATACCAGCGCGGGGCCATCAGGCGTTCAACAATTGAGCGCTGTGTCAATATCCTCAACGGATACCGAGAAACCCTATCTGAGCTTGGTGCCACCGATGATACACCCATACGCACCGTTGTAACTAATGTGCTGGCCGAAGCAACCAACCAAGACGCATTCCTAAACCGGATCCGCATCGGTTGTGGTCTACATGTAGACACCCTCGACGAGGGTGAAATGACGCGCCTGATCTACCTCAAAACACGCAGAAGACTCAAAGACACCCCTTCGATGAGCAAGCGTACTACATTGGTGGTTCACGTCGGCCCAGGCAACACCCGAGCACTCCTCTTCAAAAATGGGAGAATATCTGATTACAGCAACTACCGCCTTGGTGTCTACCGGACTGGCGAAGCTATTATAAAAAATCAAAATGACCAAGATAATCGTGTCAGCACGACCAAAGTGACACGCGAGCACATTCGGAGTCAGATCAACCAAATACACCATGATTATCGTGATGCTGAGATTCAAGACCTTGTCATCATTGGCTATGAAATTCAACACCTCGCAAATGTTCTTGCCAAGCCAGGCAAAACGAAAAGCAGCTACAGCACCCTCGCTGAGATGACAAAAAAAATCGCTTCGATGAGCGAAGAGATGCGCGTGAAAAAATACCAACTCGACTACAATAGCGCACAAGCAATCATTCCGGCACTTGAGATCAATCTAGCCATCGCCGAAACCCTAGGACTTGAAACAATACACCTCCCCGGCAGTGATTATGAGCGGGGACTACTACTAGACATTCCTACATCTTTTTCACTTACAGACGGATTCCAAAAAGAAGTTTTACGCTCTGCGGTCAGCCTAGCTCGCAGGTATAAGGTTCACAGGTCACACTCCAACCAAGTTACTCGGCTCAGCCAGTTGTTATTTGAAGCCACGGCAGACCTTCACGCATTAGATGAACATGACTCCCTGCTACTTCAATGCGCTGCCATCGTACACGAATGCGGCAACTTCATCAGTGCTCGCGCTCATCACAAACATTCACACTACATCATCATGAATAGTGAGATTTTTGGTCTAGGACAACACGACCTCATCATTGTCTCACTGCTGGCACGCTACCACCGAAAATCAGGCCCAAAAACCAACCATGCAGGCTACCGAGATCTGGACGCGGAAGATCGTATGCGAGTATCTAAACTTGCCGCCATTTTGAGAATTGCCGATGCACTTGATCACAGCCATACATCTCGTATTGGAGAAATCAATGTCAGTATCGGCAAACAAAAACTCAGCCTCATTCTTAAAGGCATCAATGATGCCTCTGTTGAACGAATAGCCATGAAATCCAAAGCCAACCTCTTTAAGGATATTTTCGGGCTTAGCGTCGCCATTCAAGAAGAGCGTTAAATAACTTACTTACCATTCAGCTCATGACTTATACCAACCGCGAATTATCCTGGCTTGAGTTCAATCAACGCGTACTCGACGAAGGCTCTCGTAAGTCCCTGCCCTTACTTGAGCGCCTCAAGTTTACAGCGATCACAGCATCTAACCTAGACGAGTTTTTCCAGGTGCGGGTCGGCGGCCTACATCTCATGCGTGCAAGCGGCTCACGTAAACGAGGGATCTCAGGACTTACACCATCTCAACAACTGTCTGCGATCCGCACGCGCGCAAAACAAATGATCGAAGATCAATATGTATTACTAAACAACGAAATACTACCAGCACTCGAACAAGAAGGGCTCAAGCTACTAAATACATCTTTCATCTCGCCCTGCC
The DNA here is from genome assembly GCA_965657565.1 of Oceaniferula sp. Classification (GTDB taxonomy): domain Bacteria; phylum Verrucomicrobiota; class Verrucomicrobiia; order Verrucomicrobiales; family Akkermansiaceae; genus Oceaniferula. The sequence continues at coordinate 32,893 of CBFHPA010000020.1, read as the reverse complement.
AACGTGAGACGCTCGCAAGACGCTTTGAAAATTCTATATTTCCACTACTCACGCCTCTTGCTCACAGAGACGACACCAAGACAACATGTCTTCCTGCGATGTGCATCATACTTGCATGCCAATTAGAAAACCTAACGGACAAAACAAAGCGTGATGTGTTCATCCCTATTCCCGACAGCATTAACCGCTTCGTATTACTACCCGCCACGGACGTATCCAGCACAGACAATCACCAAAACATCATGCTCAGCGAAGATGTCGTCTCCATTTTTGCGGATGAGCTTTTCCCTGACGAAAAATTAATCGCCACCATACCGTTCAGAATTACCCGTAATGGCGACATTGCAGTTCAAGAAGAAGACGCAATCGACCTTGCTGGAGAAATGGAAGAAGTTCTCGCGGCCAGAAAAACAAGCAATACAGTCAGACTGGAAATACCGTCAAAAGGCCCTAAGCACCTAAAGTCTCTCATTCGAGAAGTAACAGGCGCCAGGTCATCAGAAACGTATGTTATTGACGGCCCACTAGCTCTCGCTGACTTCATGAGTCTTGCTTTCACTCCTGGCTATGACCATCTGCGCGATGAGTCTTGGGAGCCACAGCCTTCACCCGATATCGACCCAGGAAAGTCTATCTTTGATACACTTTCTGGGCACGATGTGCTACTCAACCACCCCTACGAAAGCTTCGAGCCAGTATTACGCTTTGTTGAAGAAGCCGCCTCTGACCCTGCAACCATTGCAATCAAACAAGTTCTCTATCGTACTGCATCAGACTCGCGTATTATCGACGCACTCATCAAGGCTGCCAATAACGGTAAACAAGTCACCGTGCTTATCGAGCTCAAAGCCCGCTTTGATGAGGCTCGCAACCTAATGCGGGCCGATGAGCTACAACGCTCCGGTGTTCAGATCGTCTACGGTGTCAAAGGGCTCAAGACGCACGCCAAGATCTGCCTGGTGATCCGCAACGAAGACGGCCAGCTTAAACGTTACACCCATCTCGGCACTGGCAACTACAACGAATCTACCGCACGCCTCTATACTGACATCTCCTACCTCACCTCACGTCCTGACTACGGAGCCGACGCATCCTTATTTTTTAACGCCGTAACAGGCCGGTCAAAGCTGACCCGATTCCGCAAGCTGGTCCCCGCTCCTACCCATATGAAGCCCCGTTTACTCGAGCTGATTGCAGCTGAGGGAAAACGAGCTAAAAATGGCGAATCTGCATCTATCACTGCAAAAGTAAACTCGCTACAAGACGAGGAAATCATCAATGCTCTCTATCAGGCATCCAAAGATGGTGTCACCATCAAGCTCAATATACGTGGCATATGCTGTTTGAAAACCTCCACTGGAGGCAGAAGGCGCAAGGAGGCAGAAAACATACAAGTGGTTTCCGTCATTGACCGCTATCTTGAGCACGCCCGCATCTTCTCATTCCACCACGGCGGCAGCCCCTTACTATTCATATCCTCGGCAGACTGGATGACACGCAACCTCGACAAACGAGTGGAGCTGATGATTCCTATTGAAGATAAAAAATGCCGCAAACGCTTGCAAGCGATCTTGGAATCAGCCTTCAAAGACAACAGCAATGCCCATGAGATTCTCGAAAATGGATCATCCCGCAGAATAGCTAAGAAAAAAGGACAAAAGAAATTCCGTATGCAGCAGCAACTTCAAAGCCAAGCCCGCAAGTCAGCCAAAGCCAGAGCTCATGAGCGTAGCACCACTTTCGAACCCCACACCCCAGCGGAATAAATACCACATCAGTGAAAAAAGAGATTGCATGAAGCGCTAATTTCCGCCACATAACGCGCGTCTCCCAAGACATTAAACAACAGCGGACATTTTTTTGTCCCATACAGTGCAGGAATAGCTCAGTTGGTAGAGCATCTCGTTTACACCGAGGCGGTCGGGGGTTCAAGTCCCTCTTCCTGCACCATTTTTTTCTTCCTTGTTTAAGTGCCTGGCCCGCAGCGATCGTGCTACCCAAGGTTTTTCGGGGTATGCCCTACAATCGCAGCATGTGCACGCCCGACAATTAGCGGTATGAATGAGGCACATACGACAAGTAACCAGCCTCGCTGGTCAATTGGGGTCAATGATAACACAGACGCAAGACCCGGGATCAACATAGCTGCTGCCAATATGGCGACGCACAGAGCTACCGCAAGCCAGACATAAGGATTTCGGGTGATTTCATTATTAAAAGTCGCCCCCCCAGATTCGGGCATATTAAACACGTGCAATAACTGCGCTAGCGCGATGACCAAGAAAGCAATAGTGACTGCCTGACCATCACTCATACCCAGCCACGCACGTGCGATGACAAAAGAACCCAACACAACAAGTGTGATTAAAAAACTATAGCAACCAATCATCTGCCACTGATGTCTACCAATAATCGGATCGTCAATCGACCTTGGCTTATGCGACATGACGTCCGCATGACCCTTACTTGCCCCCAGAGCAAGTGCCGGAAAAACATCGGTAACCATATTAAGAAATAAGATTTGCAATGGCATCAATGGTAGTGGTGCTCCTGACATCGACGCCAGACCAATAACTAACACCTCACTGAGGTTGCATGACATCAAGTAGACAACAAACTTGCGGATATTATTAAAAATGACCCTGCCCTGCTCTACTGCTGAAACAATCGACACAAAGGCGTCATCGCGCAGCACCATGTCCGCCGTCTCTCTTGCCACTTCTGTGCCACGAATCCCCATCGCTATTCCAATGTCGGCTTTTTTCAAGGCAGGCGCGTCATTGACACCATCACCCGTCATGGCAACTACCGCACCGTGATCTTGATGCATCTTGATAAGATCGAGTTTGTTTTTGGGTGTCACCCTCGAAAACACCGTTACACCAAGCATATCGTCTAGTCGCTGGTGTTTTTGAGCCTCATCGATTTCACTCCCCAGAGCGACACACTGATGATCTTCGAGCTCACATATGCCCGTATTTCTTGCAACGTGCAGTGCTGTCCCTGCTTGATCTCCAGTCACCATCACCACTCTGATTCCGGCGTCTTGGCATGACTTAATAGCAGCCGGTATATCAGAACGTGCAGGATCCATTACACAAACCAAGCCCATGAAAACAAGATCCTGGTATGGATTAATTTCTGCATCGTTCACTTTCTTTTCGGCAATCGCAAGCACTCGAAACCCCTCACTTGCGAGCTCATTATTTTTTGCAAGCCAATGAGATCTAAGCTCATCACTTAGGCTCCCTACTCCGTTAACACCCAGCAACTCCGTGCAGGCCTCCAGCACAGGCTCGGCAGCCCCCTTTACAGCCACCAAAAAACCTTCGCTCACTTCCACATCATGATGGACCGTAGCCATCATTTTCACTTCCGAATCAAACGCCACCTCATGGTGCCGGGGATATTTATCTTTTAGCTCACCCCGACTAAGACCTCGCTTTACAGCAGCTGACAACAGGGCCAACTCCATTGGGTCACCGATGCCTGCCTCGTCATCATTATTAGTATTAGCAGCATCAGCAAGCTCAGCGTTATTACACAGCATACCTACTTGCAAAAGCTCTTTACTCAAAGCTAGCTCGTTGACATGCGTCTTAAAATCGTCTGTGCCAGCGTCACTATGGACCGATACCAAAACCATCTTATTTTCAGTGAGAGTCCCTGTCTTATCCGTGCAAATAATATTCGTTGCACCCAGAGTCTCAACGGCAGAAAGCTTGTTAATTAAAGCGTTACTCCTGGCCATTCGCCACATACCCCTTGCCAGGGCTAAAGTGGCAATGATTGGCAAACCTTCGGGAATAGCTGCCACTGCGAGCGCAATAGAGGTCTCAATCATCAAGTAAAGGTCCCTGCCCCGCAATAACCCGGCAACTAAGGTGAAAGCGGTAATCCCGAGGGTTACGACAATGAGCTTGCGGCTTAAACGAGCCAGCCTTTTCTCCAAAGGTGTTTCCTCATCATGGGTCGTCATAACGAGGGAAGATATAATGCCAAATTCGGTTTTTAATCCGGTAGCAACGATCACAGCAGCACTCGAGCCCCGAGTCAGCGAGGTCCCCTTATAAAGCATGCTGGTTCGCTCTGCTAGAATCGTATTGCGAGTGACTGCATCCGCTCTCTTGCTGACTGGTAATGACTCTCCCGTAAGTGCCGACTCATCAACCTGCAAGCGTGAGCACTCAACAATCCTCATATCAGCGGCAACAATGTCACCTGCTTCTAATAAAACAATATCACCAGGCACTAAATTTTCGGCTGATATTTTCTTCGCTTTTGAACTGCGCCTGACCGTTGCCCATGTCTTGTTGTATTTGCGTAACGACTCCATCGTGCGCACTGCTCCAAATTCAGTAAAGAAACCAATCATCGCGTTGAGGAGTAGCACAAGGCAAATAGCAATTCCCTCTATCCAGTCATGAAAAAGAAAGGCGAGCCCTGCCGCCACCGCCAACAACAGCACGAGTAGACTTTTGAACTGAGCCACAAGGATAGAGCCCCAGCCACGCTCGGAACTCGTCTGCAGCTTATTAGGCCCATACTCGTCAAGTCGCTGACTAGCTTTGAGCTCCGTTAAGCCCACATCCTGCGAGACGTCGAAACGCTCGAGCACTTCCTCTGTTGACTCGCTCCATGGGCAATCACTATTCATGCTACCACATGCTATAAGATTTATGAATTTACGACAATGCAGTCTCTGTGAAAAACATCTCTCATATTGCGCTAATATTAGATGCTTAGTTTTTCTCCCTCAGACTTAGCAATGCACACTGCAGCGCATGAATCTCCAAAGATATTGACCGCTGTTCGACTCATATCGAGCAATCGGTCTACCGACAGGAGTGCCACAACAGCCATCTCGGCATTGGGAATTCCCGAGCTATTCAAGATGAGTAATATAGCCACCAGGCTCGCAGACGGAATACCCGCTACACCAATACTAGTTAGTAGCGCAGTAACCACTACCGCGAACTGCGCAGCCACTCCCATCTCAATGCCCATCACTTGTGCAACAAAAAGCACGGCGACACATTCGTAGAGAGCTGTACCATCCATGTTCACCGTTGCACCCAGCGGCAGAGTAAAACTCGAGACTCGCTTGGAAACCCCTGCATTTTTCTGCACGCACAACATAGTCTCAGGCAGAGTTGCAGCCGATGACGCTGTCGAAAAAGCGGTCAGCATCGCCATGCGCATGGCTCGAAAGTGCGCCCATGGGCTGACACCCGCCACGTAACGCAGCACCAACGGCATTACTACCACTAGATGAATCAAAAGTGCTAATAACACTGTGAAGAAATATTTCCCCAAGCTCAGAAATATGTCAGCGCCACTCTGATAAACAACCGGAAGCAGTAATCCAAAAACACCTAGGGGAGCAAAAATCATAATCCATTGCGTTAATCGAATCATCACATCGTTAATTGCCTGCACTGTACCAAGCAGCGGATACATGTTTTCAAGCGGCAGTCTGGCCATCACAATCGCAAACAGAATGGAAAAAAAGATCATGCCTAATAACTGACCATTCTCTGTAGCTGCCTTAATTACATTAGGCGGAATCATTTTCTTGAATAAGCCGGCATAGTCCGCCGGCTTACGTTCTCCTGCTTGAGCGACTTTTTCCTTAGCACCAGAACTCGCGCCCTCCGCTTTCTGCTCGAGAGCCATACGAATCTTGGTATTCGCCTTACCATCATCTAAACCCGGCTGAATCGTATTCACTAATAACAAGCCAACGACCACAGCCGCCAAACTTGTTCCCATGTAAAAACCCAGCGTCTTGAGACCGAGCCTGCCAAAGCCTTTCATTTCGCCTAATGATGCAATACCTGCGATGATCGAGCTCGCCACCAGTGGCACAATAATCATCTTCAAGGCCTGTATAAATAGTTTACCAACAAAGTCGCCAGTCGCAATCGCAGCCTCCATAAAATGAAAAGCCGTGCTATCCTTGGACACCATCTCACTGAGATTACGAAAAACAACTCCCGTGCCTGTTGCCAGAACCAGTGCAATCAGAATCTGCCAATGTGGTGCAATTTTTTTCATGCACTGATGCTAGGTAGTCCCGAGGAAAAAGAAATACGCAATCGCTGATTTCTCAAAAAGAACAGTAATGCTCCGCAAAAACGCTCCATGCTTGCCCTCGACGCCATGGCGCGCTAAACCCCGCATGTGAACTCATCCCACGACATGAATAATGTGCGCACTCGCTTCGCACCCTCACCCACTGGTTACCTACACGTTGGAGGCACTCGCACGGCTCTGTTTAACTGGCTATTAGCCCGCAAGCACGGAGGATCATTCATTCTTAGAGTCGAGGATACCGATGAAGAACGAAACACCGCCGAGGCCAGAGAAGCCATTTTCGCGGGCATGAGCTGGCTAGGGCTCGATTGGGACGAAGGCCCTCAAAGCGACGGTAGCACGGTAGGCGCCTATGGGCCATACTACCAAAGTCAACGTAATGACCTCTATGATAAGTGGTTTGACAACCTACGTGCTCAAGACCGCGTCTATCAAGATGATGGTGCATGGAGATTCAAATTCGCCCGCAAACCGATCACCATGCAGGACCTAATCTGCGGAGAGGTCACAATTGACTATCGCGATGAGTCAAATACCCCAGACATGGTTATCAAACGATCCGATGGGTCCTATGTCTTCCATTTCGTAAATGTGGTAGACGACTTGGAAATGAAAATCAGCCATGTGCTGCGTGGCGAGGACCACCTAATGAACACGCCCAAACATCTGCAGCTGTTCGAGGCGTTTGGTGTTGAGCCACCTCTTTATGGGCACATTCCGCTAATCCTCAACATGGACGGATCTAAAATGAGCAAACGCGACACAGGTGCCGCCATTGCAGGCTACGCTGATGATGGTTACATCCCAACTGCAGTGTTTAATTTTCTATCACTTCTCGGCTGGTCGCCTAAAGACGAATCAGAAATCATGCCAATTGATGAAATCATCGATCGCTTCAGCCTTGAGGGTATTAATCGATCGCCTGCCAAGTTTGATTCCGAGAAATGTGCTTGGATCAATCAACAGCACCTTGCCCAGCTCAGCCCAGAGGAATTCACTAGCATGGCCAAACCCTTTGTTCTCAATGCCGGCTATGATATACCGAATGATTTCGCTGCGATCACCACATCCATACAAGAAAAAACCCGACTACTCGCTGACATACCTGAGGCAATCTCTTTTTTACTCAAGCCTGATTTCGACCACGATACTCAAGCATTAGAGAAAGTCCGAAATAACTCATCTGCAAAAAACCTACTCAGTGAGCTTGCCCTCGCCTTTGATCAGGTCAATGATTGGAGCGAAGCTAAAAATGTTATTTCTGAAACAGCGAAAGCTAACGGGGCTAAGCCAGGTCAACTCATGTTTCCTACTCGGGTCGCTCTGAGTGGCCAATCAGGCGGTCCTGACCTAGGTGCTATACTCAACATATTAGGTAAAGATGAAAGCGTTCGTCGAATCCAGCATACTATCGAGCTACTCTAAGCCTTGAACATATGAAAGATGTCTATCAAATTGACGACCTGTCCAGCAGAACAATACTTGATGCCGAGGCTGACAAACCTGCTCGTCTAGCAGTCATAGGCCACCCCGTCAGCCATTCCGCCTCTCCAGCTATGCATCAGGCTGCGCTAGATGCCCAGGGCATGGACGCTCGTTACATTCGCCTCGAGGTAGAGCCGGGCAAAGTCTCCGATGCTGTAAAGCGTATGCAGGATCTTAATTTTATTGGCTGTAATATCACCGTGCCTCACAAATTTGAGGTCATTGATTGCTGTGATGAGCTCAGCGAAGACGCTCGCGCCATCGGAGCAGTCAATACCCTTATTTTTGGCGAACAAACACTCGGACACAACACGGACGCCCCGGGGCTTGTGCGTGCCATACGAGAAGACTTCAGCATTGATCTCAGCGACCTTAAAGTGATGATTCTCGGTGTTGGTGGAGGTGCAGGACGTGCTGTTGCTACTCAATGTGCGAGAATTGGCTGCGGGCAAATTTCGCTAGTTAATCGCACCTTAGAAAAAGCCGAGAAACTCATGGCCGAGCTCGAAACCCTTGGCAACGAACTTCATCATCTTGAAGGTCCCGGCGAGCGTTTTACTGCCATATCTCCTGATGACAGCAACATAATGGAAGCTGCAGGCAATGCGGAGCTCATCATCAATGCAACTTCGCTGGGACTTAAATCGACTGACCGCAAACCGCTACCCTCTGGATGCATTCAGCCACACCATCTAGTTTACGACATGATTTACAACCCAGCCCAAACTGCTCTGCTTAGTCATGCGAAGTCCGTCGGAGCTAGGACAGCTAACGGACTTTCGATGCTACTGCATCAGGGTGCACTGGCCTATGAGTGCTGGTTTCCCGGAAGCGCTCCGGTTGATGAGATGAGAAAGGGCCTGCTGGCCTCACTTTAGTTCTTCAGCTAGGCTATTTTTTTTAACGATGGCAGGATCATACCAATGGTTTGCTATCAGGCGCACTAAGTTGACCTCTGGTTGCTGCTTCGCATTGAGCCCTAATTTCATACGTACCCGTACTCTGTAAAGCTGTTTTGGGTCAAACTCTGAGATCTGCATTCCTACCAAATCCTCATCCTCAGCTGCAGCAGAACGCTCAATCAAACCCCGCAACAGTTTCCCCTGACCACTGTATACCGGTACGCGAATCACATCAGATGCATAACCATCGAACATGTGACCTCTAAATATATCAGGCTTATAGAATTGAACTAAAACATCACCGGCTGCTAAATCTTCGCGAACATCCATCACCCTCATATATAGCCTAAAATCAGCCTCGTCGCCATCGGCCCCCGTTTTGAAAAGTGCCCAATCACGCTCACTGTATCGAACGAATGACTTCCATTCAATTTTCCATTCTCCATCGTCTAGAATAAAGATTGCCTCAAAACGTTCACCTGTATCAGTTTGACATACAGTACCTATAGCTTGAGACCCTGCAATATGTAGTGCATGATAAACAATAGGTCTTACCTGCAGTAATGACGGTCGCAGATCAGCTTGGCCGGAATAGTAGTCCTCCATTTCACGCGAAAGTCTAACCCCGTCATAAACAAACTGAGCTTTGGCTGATGCCGTTTCGGCATTCAAAAATCGTTTCACTACAGTCATACACTTTGGCAGTGACAACTTCAGCTCTTGCCTCTCAGCATCGATTTGCTTTCCCGAGTCTAACTGAGAGGATGTGGTATTGCCAGTAAACCTATCAGACGAGCTATTGAAATAAATCACCACGGTTACAACCAGCACCACGAAAACAATCCACGAGATAGATATGAGCTTCATATGGTGAGCCTCTCGCTTTTTTTGTGCAACAGCAGGGTCTTCTCGAACAACTTGTCCAGCTCCAGATGATCTATTGAAGTCATGGTTTTGATCATGAGCGATGTCATTTGACACTCCACCATCGTCAATATCACTGAGCGCTGAATCTGCTTCAAAATCGGTTTCGGGAGGTGCAGTGTAACTGCCCGCTATTATATGACCACAGTAAGGGCAGGATAGTTGCGACACCGCGCTCGATGAAGACTCGAAAATCGAATCGCAATTATCGCAGTGATAATAACCTTTAACTAAATGATCCATCTCGATAAGTATACCCGAATTTTTATGGCTTAACAAAATTTAAAAAACAACACAAATTGACCGACTACAAAGTGATAGAAATCATCTCGTGCAAGCTTGATGCAGAGAACAAGGCTAAAACACCAAACCTGATCCGAAAACAAACTGTAACCACCTATCCTAGGGCGCCCCGGGAGCCTGCACTCGCCTCATCTTCGAGGACATGGACCATAGCTCATGCTTATTGAGTTCACCATCAGCGTTACTATCAATACGATCAAAAAATTTCCTGCGGCGCGACTCCGGCCATTTGGACACCATGGATGCCAACGAATACTCAGCATAATTGATAGTTCCGCTTGAATCCTTGTCATGACTCATAAAATTCATTTTAGCCTGATTGATGCCAGCTAACTTTACATTCAATTCTGAGCGTTCAATTAGGCCGTTCTTATTGTGGTCTAATCGTCCAAATAAAAGCTGTGGGTCGATCTCGTTCATTTGCGGAAACTTGCCTAAAGCAGAAAACTCACTAAAACTAAGACCATTGTCATTGTTTTGATCAAGCCGAGCAAAGCCTCTCTTAGCCACCTTCATCCATTTCGGCACTGGGAGACTGAGCTCATTCATTTCAAGAAACCCATTTTGGTTTTGATCAAGGTATTCAAACAACTTGCGCTGCCTGTCAGCCTCCAAATGCTTCAGTCTTTTCACGCAAGCAAACTCAGTAAAACTTAATTGGCGATCATGATTGGAATCTGCCCGATCAAACAACTTTACCTTATCATAGCCAACCTTAATATTACCACCCGAAGATCTCGAAAGGCGCTGATTGTCTTCACCAGAACTTCTCTGCTGCATAGCTGCTTCCTTACTATCCGCACCTGCACCACAGATCAAAAACAACCCCAAAAATAGCCCCAAACTAAAAAGAAGAGGAAATTCAGGTCGATGATATTTTAAAATATGAACCATGTAGTTGTGTAATCTTGGTTTTTAAACACCTCAAACCAGCTCAAGTTGTGAATGTGATGTATTTTTTTATTTTGTTTATCTGCATAATCAACAATAATTCACCAAGCAATGCACATCAGTGATATCATAAAACCCGAGGAACCTACTTTCTCGTTTGAATTTTTTCCTCCAAAAAGCGCAGAGGCTTCACAAGCTCTCTATGAGACCATCAAGAATTTGTCGAAATACAAACCTTCATTCGTGAGCGTTACATATGGAGCAGGCGGAACTACGAGGGATCTCACACATGACCTCGTGCTTAAAATAAAAGAAAGCACAGACACACCACCCATTCCACACCTTACATGTGTCTCGCATAGTGAGGCAGAGATCACCTCTACACTTGATCGCTATGCTGCAGCAAACATTGGCAATATTCTAGCTTTACGAGGTGACCCTCCTGCCGACAACAATCAATATGACCGATCTCAAGATGCATTCCAACAAGCGATAGATCTTGTTCGTCACATTAAATCGTTCAATGAGTCGAAAAAACATTCCGACCCTCGTGGTTTCGGTATTGGCGTAGCTGCCTTTCCTGAGGGACATCCAGACACACCCAATAGGTTATTGGAAATGGATTATTTGAAGGCAAAGGTTGATGCGGGAGCAGACTACATTTGCACCCAACTCTTTTTCGACAATCACGATTTTTATGATTTCCGCGACCGCTGCCAACTAGCTGGCATCGATATCCCTATCATTGCAGGCATTATGCCAATCACATCAGCTAAAGGCATCCACCGCATGGCTGAGCTCGCTGCTGGTGCACATTTTCCAGCACGTCTATTAAAAGCTCTCAATCGGGCTGGTAACGATAAAGAATCGGTGCAGCGAGTGGGTATTCAGCATGCTGCCGAACAGTGCGCAGGCCTATTGGATCAAGGTGTGGACGGGATTCATTTCTACACTCTTAATCAGAGCAGAGCCACGCGCGAAGTATATTCGCTCTTGGGGATGCACTAGCCACAAAGCATCAAGTAATACACTTGGCGCCCACAAGGCTATGGACACATAGAAAAAGCCTCCATGAGCTTTATCGCTCAGGAGGCTTGGTAAATTTTGTTGAGCTCTATTGGTAAGCTCTCTATTAACAGCCGCAGCCACCACCACAGCAGCCACCGCCGTCACCCTGCTCCATATCTTCCGGAGTAGGCGTCCGTCCAAGCTCAAGTGTCATTCCGATATACTTGGAAATCGTCTTTTGCAAGGTCTGCAGACTTTGTTGTGCCTCCATAAAATCACTTGCAACTTCGTTGGCAAACAGTGACTCGCGCGCATCTTCAAAATCTTGTATTTCTTTATCCGACAATTCAACACCTGCCTGTTGTTTGTTGTGCAACTCCTCACCTCGCTCATGAAGTGATTGGTATTTGAGCTTAGCATCATCGTCAGCAAGGAAGCGCTCCACTTGCCCCTGCAGCGTAACAAACTCGATGTCTTCTGCGATTGCCTCACAGAGCTCTTTAGTTTTAGACATCACATTAGATTCTTTAGCGATCATAGTCATGGACATCACTTACCCCTACAATATGACGAATGCAACCTCTGAAGCTGGTATTTTTGACAAAAAAGACGCGTTTTGACCATTTAGATCATGATCATACTCAATCCTCAGACTGCTGCATCTGCTCGGTAGCAGCAACCAGATAAGCCATTACGGCTGACTCATCCTGCTTATCTAGCCCCGCATTCCACGCCATCCCCGGGACGATCGTATGCCACTCATCTACCCGCATATCCTTGGGTAGCTTGAATACATGGCATTGAGAGCAGTGGACCTGCGATAGAGCATAGCCTTTTCCCAACTGATCTAGAGAGCCTCCAGTATCCGATGCCATTTTAGCGTTAGGAACTGGCATTTCAAAATACTCCTGACGCGGTGTGCAGGCCTGGAAAGCAAATCCTGCGTAAGAAAATACAGAGCACAATAGAACCCACTGCTTGAAATTTAAACTCTTCAACATGTGCTAAAAGTTACCACAACCAAGCTTGCGCACCAATCACGATCTTACTGCTTGCTAGGATAATTTTGCGAGCCCAATATTTCCTCATGAAAAAGTCTAGGCTCATGGCCCTCATCACGTTGACAGGCGTTGTCGTCATTTTGGCTTGGTGGCTTAGTCCCAGCCAGATCATCAAACGCCAAACGAAAACTGTTGTTCAATGCTTGGATATACCACAAACAGCGACCAAGACCTACCGTGCACTCAAAACCAATAGCTTTTCAAACTTACTTGAAAGGTCAGTTACTTGCCAAGTTAACATAGCTAATTACCAACGACAGTTCTCGCGAGATCAGCTCATAGAGAGCCACCAGCTCTTTGCATTTCATGTCGACTCTTCAGTCGCAAAAATTGACAGTATTGATGTCGAAATCATTGATGACGACCATGCCACGGCAAATACCGTGATTGACTTCGCCGTGAGCTCTAAAAAAACTTCACTAGCCACCGAAAAAATAGAACTCAATCTAAGTTGGAGTAAAAGCGAGGCAGGCAAGTGGAAACTCACCAAAGTAAAGATGCAGGGCGCCTTGAATGCGCCTCTGTGACAGACCCCTGTACTGCTTGTTACCGATTACCAGTCTGAGTTAAATCCACGGGTGTCGATGTGCACAAAACCGCCGTAGGTACCAATACCTCCCTCAAACTTGCGCTTACGATCGCGTAAATAACGAGCGACACTCGCGACATGTCTGGAGCTAGCGCCATGGAATACTACATCAACAGCCTGGTTGTATTGATGAAAAGAACGAGGGTGTCCTCTCACCGCCGCATTGTAACGAGGACTTCTATATGCTGAGTAAATCGCCTTCACTGGTAGCGACAACTCCTTAGACATGCGATCAATCACCTTCAAAGTCGGTCCCATTTTTTTCCACAGATTCTTGGGAGGCAAGCTATTCACAACGCTACCACGGGTCTTGAAATGAGGGGCTAAAATCATGCGCGGCGTTACATTACGCAAGCGTAAGCCCTTCACATAATTCGCATAACGATTAACATTATCTCCTTTGAGTCTAACCCAAGATTCAGGAATACCAGCTACGGGCTTACTCGAATAGAAGCCAAACCACCCTGCTGATGCGTCTTCAGCACTCAATAACATTCCCGCCGCTGCCGCTCCTGAAAGACCTAGGAATTTTCTACGCTGTATCGTTGACTTAGCTCCTAAATTCCCAATGGGGCGACCATTGGCATCCAGAATAAGACTAGCGTTGTTGTTGTGATTAGAGTTCATCGGCATACATGTAAGGGTGAATGTGACCCTTGAATAATAGGCTGTGAACCAATGAGATACAATATATATTTAACATTAATTAAATATAATACATTGTGAAATTTTGTAATAATTAATCCGTCGGTCGTGAAACCATGGTTGCCGGCTATACTCATCGTTCCTGTGTATTAATTCGCTGGCGAACAGCCTCGTAGAGGCAGACCCCAGTAGCTACACTCACATTGAGACACTCCACTTTACCAGCCATGGGTATTTTAATAAGAAAGTCACAGTTATCCTCTGTCAACCGCCGCATCCCGCTTCCCTCGGCACCCATGACAATTGCCATCGAGCCAGTAAAGCTTGTTTCATATAATGTCCCCTCACCCATATCACTCGTACCGACCATCCAAACGCCAAGCTCCTTCAGCTTATTCATGCTTCGAGACAGGTTTGTTACGCGAAAAAAAGGCACTCGCTCAGCTGCACCAACTGACACACGCCGCACGGTATCAGTAATTCCCACGGATTTATCTTTAGGTGCGACGACAGCTGTCACCCCAGCACCGTCAGCCGTTCTTAAAATGGCGCCTAAATTGTGGGGGTCTTGCACACAGTCTAATATGAGCAATAAAGGATCAGTTTGTTGAGTAACCAGTTCATAAAGATCTTCCTCTGATCTTGCCTGGGACTTTACTTTCTCGAATCCCCCGGCGACATGCTTATTTTCGCGTGCTCCGCCTTCTCTCTTTTTTCTTCTCATTGGCTCTAAAGATCTTGCTCAATTTCTTTGAGCTCAAGGAAAAGGTGATTCCATTGCTCGAGGTTTGGTTGAAGCTCTATTTTTGCGTCAACAATGTGTCTACGAACACTTTCCAAAAGGCGTGCATATTCAATATATAGGTCACGAACACCATCTCGATAATCAGAACCTAGAGCATCAGTAAATCGACCTTGTGATTGCAGTAAATGACCTACAAAAGCTTTGATCATAAACTTTCTCGTCCTGTAGGTCTGAACAATAAAAACAAGTAATGTAATGGCGGCCCCTCCAAGACAAGCGAGCGCTGGATATGGATAAAGCCCTAAGCGCAAAGAACCAGCAACACCGGCACAAAGCATGAGCACAAGACTCATGTAGATCCAAATTTTGAGTTTCGCTCTTCTTTCCGACATGCGCATATCAAGCCCTCCTCTGATCTTTAGATTAACAACAGCTTGTTTAGCTGCCAGCCCCATTCTTCTGATGAAACGCTTTTTGCTATCGGTGAACACATCATTCAAGCTCTCAAAATCATCAAGAGTAATTTCCAACTTCTCCTTCACTCTGGGCCTCACGGTCCCCCAATGATCTGAGCACTCCCGTATCAATACTTCTGCATCTTGCTTCGACTGATGTTCGACAGCCTCTTGCACTGACTCAACCAGTTCTCTTACTACCAATCGCGGTAAATCATCGGCAACGAATAAGCTCTTCAGCGTGGAACCAACACCGATTTTGCTCATCATAAACATTCTACTACGCTCTCCTTGCTCTGCAAAAACTTCCTTCATTGCAGTAAACTTAGATGATACACCTGCAGACTGCTTTTCCCGACTTGCATCAATTTCTTTTTCGAGATTATTAAGGAAACCTTCGTTTTCGTCCAACAAACGGGTCCTTCGCTCAATCGTGTCTTCCACACTAGTCAATACTTTAGCAGCAGCATCGCGGACGTCGCTAAGCACTTCGCGGCGATTAGCTGAGCTTGTTACCACCTCAGAAATATATTTTTCAAGACTTGGATAGCCACTTTCCCGCCATAAGTTTTCACCGAACGGCTTTTCAGATTTTGCCTGAATAGCAAGCTTACCTGATACTGGGTAAATCGGCAGAGCTCGACCAATACGCTTTCGGCAAAGATCACGCATGTGACCAAGGATAACATCCAAGTCCCCCTGCTCCCTGAGATCCGCCTGCTGCAGGATGAAAATAGACTTTTCAATCATTTCATCATTCTGCTTGCTGATGAAATCCCATGTAGAGGCTCCCCATGGGTTACTGGCAGGAAACACCCAGAAAATGAGATCTGATACAGGCAAGAATCGATCTGTGATGGCTTGGTGCCCTTGAACAACCGAATTAGTACCCGGCGTATCAACTAGGTTAAAATCCATCAAGAAATCAATAGGGCGAAAACGCTCCTCTAGAATAGGCGTAACCTCCTCATCAACAACTTGCTCTGCATATCGATACCATTGCACCCGGTCGGTCTCTGGCAAAACATTGGTTTTACAGATATCCTCTCCGAACAAGCCATTGAGCAATGAAGATTTGCCTGCATTAACCTCACCACATACCACAAACAAAAAAGGATTTTTCAACCCCTTGGTTATATCATTATCTATGAGGGGTTTTTTCTCCGCACCAGTCTTGTCGGCCAGACCCAACACACGGACTACGACGTCCGTGAGACGCTTGCGAGTCGTGAAATAATCATCCCCAAACATGATGGAAGTTATTAAGCGTGTCTAATCACAAAATGCAACACTACTTAAACAGACTAAGCTACAAAAAGATAATCTGGTCAATTTCCGCTGACTGCCAATCGGGTAAGAGCTTCAGTCTCGACTCCTGCAGCATCTAAGCCGCTTGAGTTAGCCAATCCCCGACTGGGTTGCCTTTGCATAGCCCCCGTCGATGTTGCGGTTGCACCAAGCAACTGCGATACGGTAACAAATTGAAAGCCACGCTCGAGTAGCCCATCCAAGGTCTCGGGCATAGCATCCACCGTCGGCTTATGTAAATCGTGAGCTAAGACAATGGAACCATTACGAGTGTTTTCAAGTATTCTTGATGTGACAACTGAAACCCCCGGCCGCCGCCAGTCCATGGGGTCCACGTTCCACATAATCGTCGGGTAGCCATACTCTTTATAAATCCATGCCCGCTGACTTTCTCGAAGCGCCCCATACGGAGGACGCATTGTCCGTGGCTCAACTCCACAAGCTGAGATAATAACATCACGCGTGCGATCCATTTCGATTCGGACAGATGCGTTACTCAGACCCGTAAGATTCCGATGAGTCCATGTGTGATTTCCAATCTCGTGCCCCTCCGCAACAATGCGCCTCACGATGTGCGGATACAAATCCACGTTACGCCCTACTACATAGAAGGTCGCCTTGATGTTGCGCTCACGCAGCATATCCAAGAGTCTTGGTGTGTTTTTTGGATGAGGTCCGTCATCGAAGGTCATCGCTATGTAAGGTAGATCTGTCCGACCTCGGCGATGACTCACAGCTATGTCTGAGGGAAAGTTACTTGGCAGGTTGATATCAGGGTTCCTTAGGCCAGAACCAAAGAGCGAGGGGGAACGATACGCGCTGTTATATTTTGTCTTTCTCGCTTTATCATTGGCAGAACAAGCAACCAACATCATTAACGCTGACAGGGTAATAAGGAAAAAGGGACGTTGTGGTATGATCATTATGCAAATGGTAAGAGTAATGTAAGGATTCGCTTGGTTAATATAAAACTGATGAAGTGTGGGCTTTACTGAAAGTCAGGACAACAATGTAATGAAAATGCTACCCTTTGAGACTCTACAACATCACAATCGAGTTGTGAAGACACTTATTCACCTGATAATCGATCATCTAGGTTGATTTACACGGCTCAGGCCATCTCTTTGAATCATGGACTGAGATCCCATTACCGGAACAATAATTTCCGCATTTCGCTATTGCAAAGTGTAACAAGTCATCGTAGTTACACGCCCGTCGGCGCTTTTTGCATCTTTACTGCAGAACACTACCACAAGACAGCCCTATAGTGTAATTGGTAACACACCGGATTTTGATTCCGTATTTCCAGGTTCGAGTCCTGGTAGGGCTACTTTTTCATTATTCGATATTTATTATTCGATTTGCCGGCGACCTTCTTCCCATGAAGATAACTTTATCGCAGGGTATTTCATCTCAGCCGCAAGGATAGCCTCCCTCACCAACTTAGCTTATCGGTGAAAAATAGTCTTGGCATCTTTTCTATCGAACATAGATTCTAAATGTTGATGTTGGCATCTGAATAGGACAATCGAAAAATCCGACCGAACACTACCCAAACATGTTTCTGCCTAATCAACAGATGACTACTAAAATAGCGCACTATGGCACATATTGATATCTACTTTGAAACGATGCTCGAGAATAAAGCATCTGACTTACACCTCTCTACAGGTAACGCACCAATCATTCGAATTAATGGCGAATTAGAGCGCCTGAATGCCCCTCCATTGGTCCACGAAGAATTACTCACGATGCTGCGAGAAATTTGCCCCGAAGAAAAAATGGCACATTTCGAGGAAACTGGTGATGTTGATTTTGGCTATGAGCTTCCGGGCAAGGCCCGATTCCGTGCTAATTTCTTCAATCAAAAAGAGGGCGTCGGTGCTGTATTTCGTACTATCCCCTCAGAGGTTCTCACCTCAGAGCAACTGGGACTCCCTGAGATCTGTCAGAAATTTGCAAAATTAACGAAAGGTCTCGTCCTCGTTACGGGGCCCACCGGTTCTGGTAAATCAACTACTCTTGCTGCGATTATAGACTACGCCAATAAGATTCGTGCAGACCATATTCTCACCGTGGAAGACCCCATCGAATTTGTCCATAAATCCGTTAAAGCCCTGATCAACCACCGTGAAGTCGGCTTGCATACAAAATCCTTTGGAAGCGCCCTCAAAGGAGCTCTCCGTGAGGACCCTGATATCATTTTAGTCGGTGAGATGAGAGACCTCGAAACCATTACCTTGGCATTGGAAGCGGCTGCTACCGGTCACCTTGTTTTTGGAACCTTGCACACACCCAGTGCAGCCAAAACGATTGACCGGATCATTGACGTCTTTCCCGCAGGTCAGCAAAACCAAATCAGGACAACTCTCTCCGAATCTATCAAAGGCGTCATCGCCCAGAACCTCTTCAAACGTGTGGATAAACCAGGGCGGGTTGCCGCACTTGAAATTCTCGTTGTTGATACGCCTATCGCCAACATGATTCGTGAGGAGAAAACTTACCAAATCCCCGGCATGATCGAGGTAGGGCAACGTAAGGGTAATGTCCCCCTAGACGAAGCCATTATGAAGCACCTGGAAGCTGGACGTATTAGTCCCGACGAAGCATTTGAAAAATGCATCGACAAGAAGCGCTTCCTGCCCTTCCTGACACGTGAGCCAGAACCATGGGAATTGTAATATTCGCAATCACCCGCCTACATAAATAAATTTAAACCATATATATTCACCCTGACCATAACATGAAGCACATGTGAATTCTCTAAACTGATCGCCAGATTCAGTATCAGCCCCCCCAACAACATGGCAATTATTGATACTTATTTTGAAACGATGCTTGATAACAAAGCATCTGACTTACACCTGTCAACAGGTAACGCCCCCATCATTCGCATCAACGGCGAACTTGTAAGGCTTGAGGCAGAACCACTGGTGCATGAAGAATTATTATCTATATTAAAAGAGATTTGCCCCGAAGATAAGATGGCACACTTCCAGAAAACGGGAGACGTTGATTTTGCTTATGAGCTACCAGGGAAAGCTCGATTTCGAGCTAATTTCTTCAATCAAAAAGAGGGCGTCGGTGCTGTATTTCGTACTATTCCCTCCGAGATCCTTACATCGGAGCAACTTGGTTTGCCCGATATTTGCCAAAAGTTTGCTCAATTATCCAAGGGCCTTGTTCTGGTGACAGGCCCTACAGGGTCAGGCAAGTCAACCACTCTTGCAGCCATTATTGACTACGCCAACAAGGCTCGCACTGATCATATTCTTACCGTTGAGGATCCCATTGAATTCTCGCACAAATCGAAAGAATCACTCATCAACCATCGAGAAGTTGGCCTGCACACGGAATCATTTGCATCCGCGCTTCGCGCAGCCTCACGTGAAGATCCAGGTATTATATTAGTAGGTGAGATGCGTGATCTTGAAACAATCAACCTCGCTTTGGAAGCGTCAGCAACAGGTTACCTTGTTTTCGGCACATTGCATACACCCAGTGCAGCCAAAACCATCGACCGAATCATTGACGTATTCCCTGCAAGTCAGCAAAACCAGGTAAGAACAACTCTTTCTGAGTCTATCAAGGGGGTCATAGCACAGAACCTTTTCAAACGGGTGGACAAGCCCGGAAGGGTCGCCGCTTTGGAAATCCTCGTTGTCGACACCGCGATCGCCAATATGATTCGTGAGGAAAAGACATACCAAATACCCGGCATGATCGAAGTAGGTCAAACCAAGGGCAATGTCCCACTTGACGAAGCTATTATGAAGCATTTGCAAGCTGGACGCATTAGTCCAGACGAAGCATTTGAAAAATGCATAGATAAAAAGCGTTTCCTTCCCTACCTAACGCGTGAGCCAGAACCGTGGGAACTGTAGTCAGTAAAACACGGCCCGCTCATAACTTATTTGGCAGCACCTAAACAGCAACCCCCGCTACCGCTTCAGCACATTTAATGCCGTCTAATGCCGCTGAGATAATACCACCTGCATAGCCAGCACCCTCAGCACATGGGTAAAGACCGGCAATATCTGGGTGCTGCAAGTCACCGTCATTGCGCGGTATCCGTAGCGGGCTGCTGGTGCGTGTTTCGAAGCCTATCAATCCCGCCTCCTCCGTGATATAACCGTGCATACCCTTACCAAATTTCCGCAAACCGGTCTGCATACGAGACACAATAAAACTCGGCATCACCTCATGGAGTGGAGATGAATTTAATCCCGGAAAATAGCTCGTTGATGGCAAACTGGATGAAACTTGCCCATCCAAGAAATCTGTCACTCGCTGACCCGGAGCTCTTTGCTTACCTCCACCATGAAGTGACGCAGCCACCTCGAGTTTTTTCTGAAAAGCCATACCTGCGAGAACACCATGCTCCTGATCAAACTCTCGCGTATCGTCCGGATCAACACTGACGACCATTCCGCTGTTGGCATAAGCTGAATCCCTCCGCGACAAGGACATTCCGTTCACCACAACCTCATCATTCTCAGTGGCAGCCGGCACGATGAAACCACCCGGGCACATACAGAAAGAATGCACCCCTCTACCGCCAATTTTACAAGCCAAACGATAACTAGCAGCTGGCAGAATACGTGGCCGCTCTTGCCCCCTTTGATAGTGATACTGGATACTGTCAATTAATGGCTGCGGATGCTCAATACGAACACCCACAGCAAAGGTCTTCTGCTCCATTAGAATATCCTGCTTTGCTAAAAGCTGATAAATATCTCGAGCGCTGTGTCCAGTCGCAAGAATGACCGCATCACCAATCAATTCCCTACCATCTGAAGTAGCTACCCCTCGCATCACCTTCCCATCACCAGAAGTCAGAAGCTCCACCACTTTGGTCTCAAAGTGAACCTCTCCACCAGCAGCGACGATACTTGCTCGCATCGCCTTCACTACATTAGGTAACAAATTTGATCCAATATGGGGATGAGCATCCACAAGAATTCTAGCTGGTGCACCATGAGCTACAAATGTCTCATACACATCTCTTACTGGTCCTCTTTTCGTAGCCCTCGTGTAGAGCTTACCATCGGAGAAAGTTCCTGCCCCGCCCTCACCAAAGCAATAGTTTGAATCTTCTATCACTCTCCCCTCTCTCAACAAAGGCGCCAAATCGAAACGACGTGCGGATGCATCTTTACCACGCTCGACGATGATAGGCTTCAGGCCCAACTCGATTGCCTTTAAAGCGGCAAACATACCAGCTGGCCCACAGCCCACGATTACAATGCGCTTGGCTGATGAACCAACTTGTGGATAAAGCGGCTCATATGTTGGCTCAGGAGGCAGATCTATACCGACCGCCACCTCGATTCTCAGTTGAGCTTTGATGTCTTTTTGCCTGGCATCAATTGAATGCTTCCTTAAGCGCATTCCTTGAATCTGCTTTGGGTGCACGCGCAACTTTCTAGCGACTTTTTTCCGCCAAAAAGATTCATCTTCAGAACGGTCAATCGCAACAATGATGTCTACTGTCTCAATGCGATTCATAAAAATATAAGCTGAAAATCATTGAGTAAGGAGAAGCTTCTTCCCCTCTGGATCAACATTAACAAATGTTACCACTGTTGAGAAAATCATACCCTCGACCTGATCACCACTACCGCTTACATTCACGCTGTAGCTTACAGAAGTGTTACCCTCCCTCGTCTTCTGACAGTCGATTTCTAAAATAACCCCCTCTGCTACACCATGTCGAAACTCGACTTGATCCATCCCTACTGTGACAAATCGGCAGTTGGGATAATCAAGGCTGGCAGCAATCCAACATGCTTCGTCGACCCAGCTCAGCATTTTGCCACCAAACAAAAAACCATACTGGTTTAAATCCCCTGGCAAAACAAGACGGTGTGTTTTCATAACTATCTAATGCTGCAAGACTAGGCCTTAGAAACCTCAATACGCTTGTAACGCGAATTACCAGTGGGAGAACTTGTCGCAACACCATCGATATCAGCCAGAGTATTATGCGCCAACCTACGGTAATAGGCATTTAATGGCTTTAGCTTTCGCGACTTTCCATCTTCCATCACTTGCTGGGCAACCTCACGTATCGATTCTAGCATCCTTTGCTCTTGGTTTGCCCGATAATGATCACAATCCACTTTCACCCGCGGTGCATCAGAATAGTGTTTCGTTAAAATTCTATTGGTCAAATATTGAAGGTCTTCCAGACGATCTCCATGCTTTCCGATCAAATGTGCACCCTCGTCAGTCTTAACATTAAGACATGGGCCATCCTTTTCTTCAGACACTTCCAACTCCGCCTCAAAGCCTAGTTTATCAAGCATACTTTTGAGTATCTTTCCTGCTGCTTCAACCTCCTGCATAAATCATTAATAGCCATGTCATAATAAAAGGTCAAATGCCACTTACGGTATACATTCAGTTTTAATAACCTTCTGGCTGCCTTTAGCACGCGTAGCGCTTGTTCTGACAACAGACTCCCTCCGTGACATTAAATCTCTGTTTCCTTCGCATTGCTCTTGCTCAAACGGGATCTGCTCGTAATATCCCGACTTCCAGCTATGCACCGCATTTTTGTCGAGAAACAAGCCGAATTCAATACTCAGGCCCGTGAACTCCTTCACGACCTGAGGGACAACCTTAATATTCATCACCTTCATGGCATCCGCGTCGTCCAGCGCTATGATGTAGATGGACTCAATCAAAAAGAATTTGCCGAGGCTTCACGCCTTATTCTCTCGGAACCGCAAGTAGACATTGCATCTGAACAATTAAGTCTTTCCGATGACGAAACAGCCTTTGCCGTAGAATACTTGCCAGGTCAATATGATCAACGCGCAGACTCTGCAGCGCAATGTGTTCAAATTCTCACCCAAGATATTAAGCCGCTTATTGGGTCTGCTCATATCATTATCCTCAAGGGAGAGCTAAGCACCGATGAGCTCATCCAAGTGAAGGCCTACACCATCAATGCTGTCGACTCACGTGAGGCCAGCATGGAAATGCCTCAATCGCTCGAAACCCCAGCCGAACGACCTGATGATGTTGAAATTTTAGATGGTTTCACTGATGCTTCACCCAGTGATCTAAGCAACAAGCGTAATGAGTTAGGCCTAGCAATGTCTGCCGAGGATCTCATATTTACTCAAACTTACTTTCGCGATGAAGAGCAGCGCAACCCCACTATTACAGAAATCAAGATGCTCGACACTTATTGGTCAGACCACTGTCGGCATACGACTTTTGCTACCAAAATAGAAAAAGTCGAGTTTGAGAAACAAGACATCGTTGCCAAAACATATGCACAATATCAGGCTTCCCGCATCACCGTCTACGGACCAGACAGCGAGCGACCTGAGACCTTAATGGATATCGCGCTAATAGCGATGAAGGAGCTGAGGAAAACCGGAGAGCTAGACAACGTGGAGGTCTCGGAAGAAATCAATGCTGCATCCATTGTTGTTCCCGTCGATGTCGATGGCGTCGATGAAGATTGGCTCGTGATGTTCAAAAATGAAACTCACAACCACCCGACTGAAATTGAACCATTCGGGGGGGCTGCCACTTGTCTTGGCGGATGTATTCGCGATCCTTTATCAGGCAGATCATATGTCTATCAGGCTATGCGTGTCACAGGTGCCGCTGATCCTCGGACCCCATTTTCAGAAACTATACCTGGCAAACTACCACAACGTAAGATCTGTCGCGAAGCTGCCCATGGCTACTCATCTTACGGCAACCAAATAGGGCTAGCTACTGGACAAGTATCGGAAGTCTATCATCCAAACTATGTTGCAAAGCGAATGGAAATTGGCGCGGTAGTGGCTGCAGCACCCAAGAAAAATGTCTTTCGTGGCAGCCCTGCGTGCGGAGATGTCATTCTACTCATTGGTGGCCGCACCGGCCGTGACGGCGTGGGTGGAGCCACGGGGTCTTCAAAAGAACATACCGATACAGCTCTAGATAACTCCGCAGAAGTCCAAAAAGGAAACCCCCCAACCGAGCGTAAGATACAACGCCTCTTCCGCAATCCAGAGCTCGCTCGTAAAATTAAAGTTTGCAACGATTTTGGAGCAGGAGGTGTATCCGTTGCTATCGGTGAAATAGCTCCAAGTCTGAATATCAATCTAGATAATGTGCCCAAGAAGTATGAGGGACTGGATGGCACAGAACTTGCCATTTCTGAGTCTCAAGAACGTATGGCTATTTGTGTCGACCCATCAACGATTGCATACTTTAAAGCTGAGTGTGATAAGGAAAACTTAGAGTGTAATCATGTTGCTGACGTTACAGATACGGGCAGGCTTACCATCTCGTGGCGTGGAAAAAACATTGTCGATTTTTCACGAGCATTCCTAGACACCAATGGGGTCACACTCAGCACAAACATCAAAGTAATCGCCCCAAATCATGAATCCCCGCTCAACAAGGCGATACCAGCACTCAAAGGAACCGAAGCGCTTTCTCACCATGAGCGGATGCAGATTACCTTGAGCGATCTCAACATAGCCTCACAAAAAGGCCTTGGTGAGATGTTTGACGGCTCTATCGGCTCAGGCAGCGTGCTTAATCCCTTTGGCGGCGCTCACCAGCTTACACCGACAGACGCGATGGTTGCTAAAATCCCATTGATCCACGGTGATACCTCCACATGCACACACATGTCTTGGGGTTTTAACCCGCGCATCGCGCAATGGTCACCGTTCCATGGAGCTCTTTACGCGGTTACTGAGTCAGTTTGTCGTATAATATCATCAGGAGCACAACTTTCTGACATACGTCTTACACTACAGGAATACTTTGAAAAACTTGGCAATGACCCTGAGCGCTGGGGAAAACCTTTCTCGGCTCTACTGGGAGCTTTTCTAGCTCAAAATGAACTCCGTCTGGGAGCTATTGGGGGCAAGGATTCGATGTCGGGGTCTTTTAACGACATCGATGTGCCACCAACCTTGGTATCATTTGCAGTTGCACCTGGTAAGACACAACACACTCTGTCACCCGAATTCAAGCAAGCAGACTCTATCATCTCTTTGGTGACTGTCCCACGCGATTCAGAAGGGATTCCAGAGTTCTCACGACTACAAGAAATTGCAGCATTACTTCACTCAGAAAACAAAGCTGGCAAAATCCTATCGATTCACTCTCTTTCAGAAGGAGGAATTGCTGCTGGCATTGCAAAAATGAGTTTTGGTAATCAAATTGGAGCTGAGCTAAAAATCTCTACCGACTTATACCAAGAGCGTTACTTCAGCTTCCTGGTTGAATCAAAACAAACCCTTAATCAGTCATTGGCATCTACTGAAATTGGCCACACCAACAACACAAGCAACATCCTTATAGATGGTGAATGTATAGCAATTAGTAGCCTCACCGAGAGCTGGACCAACTCCTTGGAATCAACATACCCAACACAGGTAAAAGCCGCCCACCAAGAGATCAAAGATTTCTCCTACAAAAGTCAAGTTACCGGGACCAGTAACCGGCACATCACTGATGCAATAAAACCCAAAGTGATTATTCCAACGTTCCCAGGCACTAACTGTGAATATGATACCGCGAAAGCATTCAACCAAGCTGGAGCAGATACCAACACCCTGATTTTTCGAAACCTCAGCCCCAAACATGTAGACGAGTCTCTGCGTGAATTAGCTGAGCAAATCAACCAATCTCAAATACTGATGCTACCAGGTGGCTTTTCTGCAGGAGACGAACCTGATGGCTCAGGGAAATTTATTGCGACAGTGCTTCGAAACCCCCGCATCAGCGATGCCGTGATGGATCTGATTAAGAATCGAGACGGCTTAATTCTCGGTATTTGTAACGGCTTTCAAGCATTGATCAAAACGGGCCTTGTCCCTTACGGTGAAATCCAACAGCCAAAACAAAGCGACTCAGATTCGCCAACACTCACATTCAATGATATTGGGCGACACATTGCACGCTATGCTACCACTCGTATTACTTCTACAAAGTCTCCATGGCTGGCACATTGCCAAGTCGGCGACTTACACAATATTCCTTTCTCGCATGGAGAAGGCAAATTCTACGCCAGCGATAAACAGATTAATCAACTCGCCAAAAATGGTCAGATTGCTACTCAATACACAGACCTAGAGGGAAAACCATCGATGGATATTGCATGGAACCCTAATGGATCACTCTATGGCATTGAATCAATCACATCCCCATGTGGTCGAGTTTTGGGTAAAATGGGACACACAGAGCGGCGCGGACAAGATGTTGCCAAAAACATCTCAGGCAACAAGCATCAACCCCTCTTCAAAGCCGGTGTTGATTACTTCAGCTAGGCTGTCATAGAATGTTATAATCGTCCCCCAGTTCTTCTCTCCATACCCCCGCATAGATGCCCATATCAACATCTAGCTTACCTTGCACCCTGATTGCATATATGCTAGCTTGACGACACCGTGCAACACCGGAGCATCTTACACCACATCAAATTTATTGTCGCTCTCTGCTTAGTTTTGACAGCTGGCATTTTGGTGGGCGGTGCCTACTACATCAATCAATCTGGCATCAACGACCAGTGGCGTGATCGTATTGCTATGGAATTAGAAAACCTCGGAGTCATAGCAGACTTTGACAGCTTAAGGTTTGAGATCACCAAAGGGATCGTAGCAAAAGGCGTGCGTATATACGCAGACAATAAGCGTGAGGATATTTTAGCCAAGCTCGAGCACCTCGTAATCGATGTTGATAAGACCAAATTAATGCGAGGTAAAATAAGGGTTAATAATATCGCACTCAAAGATGCGGACATCACCCTACCTATTGACTCAGGTGACCCTAATGGAAAGCTAATCAGCATCAACAAGCTTGAGGGTGAAATGTATCTACCTGATAAAAAAACCATCGAAGCTCGAGAACTCGAAGGTTTTTTATCGGGGATTCATATCTCGATGGACGCGCGCATATGGAGCGACAACGACGACCAGCACCATGGCCCGAAAAGACTCAAGGAAACAAGAAGGGATAGGCTTCAATTAATATCAAAAATTCTTGAAGAAATCGATCAATGGCAATGGCCTGTTGACACCCCTCCACAAATCAAGCTCTACATTGAAGCCAATACCGACAAGCTCGAAACTGCCCGCATTGACTTCATTATTAAAGCTCCCGAAATCAAGAAAAATGGAACATCTCTCTTCGACGTAGAACTTAGCGGTGATTATAACAATAACATCATCACGCTCGACCAAATACAAATAAGGGACAGCTCGGGAATCCTGGAAAGCAAAGCCAGCTATCACCCCGCTACGAAGACCTTAAAATTTGAAGCTCAATCAAGCTTACATCTCCAAGCCCTCTGTCGACAACTGCTCGGCATGAACCTTGCTAACCAATTAACCTTCTCAACCCCCCCCAATATATCGTGCACAGGCACCGTCAATCTAAGCACTACCTCAAAACCACAGGCCATGATTACCGGGCAAGTTTCTGTCAGTGATTTTTCCTTTTTAGGATCACGCTTCCAGCAGCTTGATAGTGATTTCTCATCGCATAACAAAGACCTCTTTTTGACAAGATTACGCGCCATTCACAAAAAGGGAGAACTCGAAGGCCGCATTCTCCTCAAAGACGAAACCATTCAATATGAGGCTGACTCCACTCTACCAGCTTCAGCTTACAAACCTTTCCTTCAGGGCTCAGGAATAGGAAACACCTTGGACAAAGTAACTTTCCAACCTGACTCCAAGATGCATATCACAGCGCAAGGAACGATGAACCGCTACAAGCTTACTCAATGGGAAGCTCAAGGTTATGCAGCAATCAATAAATTCACATACAGGGATACAGACATCAATAGCCTTTCTGGCAATTACTCACTGAGCGCACTTCATTCGCGCTTTAATGATATCGAAGCTAACTTTGACTATGAGAACTACACACTCAAAAAATCATACGAAGGCCCCTCATCGGCATCAATTTCAGCTTCATCTATTCACCTCAATCGAGATGACGACCAAATTACGCTTAACAATATTAGTGGCACTGCATGGCCTGCGCCAATCGTTAGGCTCTTCACCCCCAAGGTGGCAGAGCACATCGAAACATACCGCTTTCACCGCCCTCCTAATCTAATTGCAAGTGGCTCCTTTGGGTTAAACGGAAATAAAGATGCGACAAATTTCAATATTAACATCAATAGCCCCAGCTCGATACATTATACGTTCATCGGTGAACCGCTGACATTGAGCAGACTACAATCAAATGTCCAAATTCTTGGAGACAGAGTGGACGTGAATAACTTATCATTCAATACGTTTGAAGGGCCCTGCAGTGGTAATATTCGAGTTTACACATCACACTCAGAAAAATCAGGTTATTCTGGAGACCTTCAGTTTCGTAGACTCCACCTCAAAGAAATTGGCGATTTATATGAGTTCGACAACGCCGAGCGTGGCCTACTAACTGGCAGAATAGATTTTAGTGGCGATGGAAATTCAACGAGTAAATTCAACGCTCAAGGCTCAATGGCGCTTGAAAAAGGCAATTTATTCTCTGTTCCCATGTTAGGGCCTATCTCCAAATTAATAGGTGGTGTCCTCAAAGACAAAAACCCAACCCAAGAAAGTGCAAAAGACGCCTCCTGTACTTACATCATCAAAAACGGTGTTATCTTTTCGAATGATTTCCTCGCTACAACTCGCTCCTTAAAATTTACCGGTGAAGGGCAAATCGACCTCAACAAAAAAGAAATTGATTTACTCGTCCGCATGAACGCAAGAGGCCTATTTGGAGTATTAGCAATGCCATTACGACCATTCATTGGCCTATTTCAATTCAACGGCACTGGACCCATTTCTGAACCCAGCTGGAAAACCGGCATGTTCACCAACCCAAGCAATGGTAAAGAGAACCCCATCTTCAGGAAACCACCAAAAGCTGACGTCATAACCGAATAATCGAGATAACGATCAAGAGCTTTTGCCGCAAAACGCGCCCCAAATAATGCCACAGCCACCTACCATGATGACGGCAGGAAACCACAAGGTATAACCAGCTGCTTTTGTATCATGCTTCAATATAGCAACATCGGGGCTGGTTGGATTAACCCACACGGGATGAGATGATCCTACAGGATATTCCACGAGAAGGCTGGTAACTGCTGATCGTTCTCTTGACCATTTTGAGCCGCGTGAAGAAACATTACCAGATATGTAATCTACACCATCATATCTATATTCATAACGAATGAACAATCTCGCCTCAGGAGGAGAACCGCTAATATGACGGTCTTCGATACTTGAGCGAACGACAAACGCTTCAGCCTGTGGCCATTCACGCGTTTTTTTGGCATTCAGATAGCTACGCAGCATAAGCCATTGGAAGAGCACAGCGATCACCACTAGCATGACACCAATCAAACACAGAAACCATCTGCCGCCACTATTGCGCGATTGAAATTCACTCATGATATAGATTCATTTAGGCATGGATCAACAAGACGGAATCAACCACCTCGCCCTCTTGAATCATGTCAGAAATAACCACTAACGGCGTTCCTTTTTCAACGACTTTTTCACTTAGTAGCTTTTTTATGGTCCGCTTCAGCACCAAGTCAGGGCCACCATCAAAATCAACCTGCCTAGCTATCACGCCGCGTGCAAGTTTAACCTTGCGACAGGTTTCATCATCAGGTGCAAAAGCGTGAATACTAGAATGCGGTCTCAATAGCGCAGTCTGAACGGGCATGTTACCACGGCGGGTAAATACAACGATTCGAGCACCGGTAATTGAATCTGCGAGTTGGATCGCTGAGCGTATTGTCTTTTGCCTCTCGGTGGTTAATTTTGCCTCTTTTCCATAGCCCAGCCCTCCACTTCGTTCAATACGACACGCGATACGATTCAGAATATCTACACACTCCGCTGGATATTTACCAACACTGGTCTCACCACTGAGCATTACGGCGTCAGCCTCTTCAAACACGGCATTGGATACATCCGTCACCTCTGCGCGCGTTGGCAGAGGGTTAGTTAACATAGATTCCAGCATGTGCGTAGCAACGATAACGCGTGTTCCCATCTCCATGCAACGTTTGACGATTTTACGCTGAATAATGGGTAACTCCTCAATGTTCACCTCGATTCCGAGATCGCCACGAGCCACCATGATTAAATTTGCTTCCGCGATGATACTATCAATATTCCTCACAGCCTCTTGATCTTCTATCTTGGCGATAATATGTGCATCTCCACCATGTTCTTGCATAGCCGCTCGAAGCTCCCTGACATGATCAGCATCACGAACGAAGGAACCGGCTATAAAGTCAACACCACACTCGCATGCCACAGCTAGATCCTGGTGATCTTTACTTGTGAGCGCGGGCAAGCTCAGCCTTACACCCGGTAAGTTGATGTGCCTACGGCTTCCCATGCTACCTTGCGTCTTCGCCTCACAGAGAATACGATCCTCCAGTGTCTTCTTAACCTGCATCAGTAGGTTTCCATTATCTACTATAAGCCGGTCTCCCACCGAAACATCCCCCATCAAGCCCTCATAGTTTACCGTGGTAGATAGCTCCACGCTCGCATCAGCATCTTTTTTTCTGAACTCAACTGTATCTCCAACATTTAACTCAAGCTCGCCATCCACGTCACCAGTCCGTATCGATGGCCCCTGAAGATCAAACAGGATTCCTGTGTTTTTATCCAAGCGCTTTGAAATTAACCGAATACGCGGGCAGATGTCCCTCACCCACTCGTGCATGGCGTGACTCATATTCAACCTAAATGTATCCGCACCGGCGACAATCAGCTTTTCCAGCATTTCATCAGAATCTGTTGCCGGACCGAGGGTACAAATAATACGAGTTTTCCTATACTTGTTTTGATGCATAGGCAGACCATAGCAATTTGACGGCACATGACAAATTTCAAATCCCCATCTCAGATGGTAATAGTGACATATCAAACTCCTTCACTAGGCGAAAATATACTAGATAATACACCATGTCACTTGACGAACTCGCGTCTATATGTTCCAACTACGCCGTCGTCCACAACGACCCCACTAAGGACCGGTGGCTGAGTGGTCGAAAGCGCTCCCCTGCTAAGGGAGTATACTCCAAAAGGGTATCGAGGGTTCGAATCCCTCCCGGTCCGCCATCACCCCAGTCCTCCCTGTGAGGGTTGGGGTGATTGTTTTTAGGGAGAGATGAGAACGAAGTTCGAGCGCACACGAAGTGCGTGCATCACGCCCCCATAAACTCCAAGTTTCCGGAGGAGGAAACTTACTCACCAGCACAGCCTGAGTAGCACGAAGGCAATCCCTCCCGGTCCGCTACACTCTAGCTCATATTAAGAGCTGGGCGGCTGATTGCTTTTAAGCCACTCGATCGTCTTTGTTCAACACCCTCTTAAAACAGCACATTATTCTCAGAACGCAAGAGGCCCTAGTAATCAAAAACCATTTGCTAATGAGACAAGACACTAAGCAGCACCATAGAAAAGCAACCCGCTATACTCTGATTTAGAGTGCCTTATTGCATATCGATTAGTTAAAATTAATAGTCAGATGTTTAAAAATGTGCACTGCAAAACAATACAGCATAAAGAATGGCACTTACGATTAGGCAAATGACTTCCAAACTCGATGACTACTAGTGACCATAAGATCGAAATTTTCCGTTTCAATGAAAAGAGTAAAAACATCCTACACAGTAACATTTATTCTTGGTGTCATGACAAGCTTGTCAACTTTGATACCAGCTCAAACAATAACCCCAGTCTATACCGCAACATTTAAGGATGCGACTACTGGCGACAATGAGTTTATTTGGGGGGGCAAAAATCGATGGACCGTTGACCCGGGAGCAGACAATTATAATGAGGATTATTATGAGCGCCCCACGAATCAAACTTATAGAGATACCCCATCGGGTGTCGCCACAGATAGCGACTACTTTGGCAACCTCGATATCAAATTCGGCTACACAGGAATTGATGATTCATTGCTCTATATTGGTATTGAGATGTGGGATACTCAACTACACAAAAGTGACGGTGGATTAGATCAAGAGGGGCTAAAATATAATTACTCCTTTCGCATGGGATCGGAGGCTGATGGCCGTAATGGCTACCTTTTCCGAACCGATGATCCAGCAAGTCAGGGCACATCTTGGCATACAGTAAAAAATACCGGTTTTTTTGACCAAAATGGCGACGCTCATATCGATGGCAATGGATACGAGATCAATTATATAGCTGACGGCATGCTGGCCATAGAGCAAACAGACATCTTATGGACACGAATCAATCCGAACAATGATGCTCTCGTGGAGTTTGCCCTCGATTACTCAAAAATGGGGCTGACAAGAGAAGAGCTCGAGAACTATGAGCAACTTGTGTTTGAGGCTAACAAAGGCTTGCTGGATCAAGCTAATTACAAATGGAACCAAGAATACACATTTTCGGAAGCTGGCACCCCTTACACCACAGATGGCTTAGGCAATATATATGAGCTGGACA